>OMXT01000080.1 GCA_900315125.1 uncultured Eubacteriales bacterium | reverse complement strand
CGTTACAGTTCAAGGGTTAACAGGAGGGACTGCCCTTGAGAATCATCGGTTTCGTGGCGATACGGTCGTTCAAATGGCGAGATCATGGGATTTCGCGAATCCGCTTGCGGAGTCGCCACGGAAAGCCATTGCTTCCCGAGGCATTGCCTAAAATCATCAACATATAGTTTATGAACCTTTTCATTCACCCACCCTTGAACTGTAACACCGGTGCAGAGACAAGACGTGAACTTGGTTTTGCCGGGTTGCGGAGAATGTGAATGAGTAGTATAATCTGACATATAAATAAAGCAGGCAGCTAACGGAAAGGGGTGCAAGTCCCCGCTGTTTCTCAGCAACCGTGAAGGCTATCGGGCATTAGAACAACCGCCGGTCACCGGCGTGACCGGAGCATAAGTCGGGAGACGAGCTGTACTGCAGATGGAGGAACTCTGAGGCAGCGATAACATCGGATAGGAGCTGGATCTGCATGGATGATCCGCGCCGCGCCAGCAGCGATCGTGACAGCGTCGGCAGCTGCAGACTGGCGGCATCGACTCGGCATGGCAGCGGCAGCGATATGGCGACAGGGCGATTTGGCCTGGGGCTCGCGCACAGCTCACGTACACGCACTTCGGAGCAGGGGTGCTTTTTTTATTGCGCCCGCCGGGAAAGCCCGGGGAAAGGAAGAGCTATGAATATCAATTGGTTCAAGAATCCGGACAATGTCGTGTACACGACAGTAGATCAGTTTGCGGATAACTTCGGAAAGGAAACGGGCATCGATCACCTGGGAGAAGAGATCCGGAAATTTGCTGCAGATCCTGACAGCGTAGAGAAGAATCTGAAAGGAAAGAAACGTACGTCTCTGAAACTGATGATCCCCAATAAGATCTTCGACGAGAAGCTGGAAATGGGCGACGACGTATGGGTCTACATGGGTGAAAACTACGAGTGTTACTGCATTTACGAGGATCAGGGCGCCGCACAGTAGAAACCTGCGGCGCTGCATCCGTGTCAGGCAGGGGCCGCCTCCTTTTATGAGGCGACCCCGTTTTAGGTGCAGCAATACTCGATGCCGGATCTGCCCTGTGCATCGGTGAGCTTGGATTGACAGCGGCATTGCCTTGGTTTCGGTGGTTTGACCGTGTTTCCATACATTCCACCGAACGTCATCTGCACCATTCGAAAAAATGAATGTTTACTCGTAAGTTTTCTGCGAAATCGATGGAAAATTGATCCTGATTTCACGTATTTTCATCCAATATTATCCATATCCATGGTCTGGAATTAAGACAGAACCTAACCTGCGAACTGCCTTTCGGTGCTTATTTTAGAATCACGGCGGTAACACCGAATTTTCTCTGAAATGTCTTCGGTGTGAATCGGAGAAATCCACAAGCACCACCGAAAACAGGTGCGGTATGGTAAAAATTTCAATGTATAGCCAGTTATATTTATGCACGCGATCCGGTGGCGCCGGAACCGCCTCGGGAACAAGGGCATCCGTAGCGGCTTTACGCAATGCGCACTTCATAAAGTTGCATTGCGGCAGGGTTTTGTTGCCTGCAACATTGAAAAATGATATAATACGGCGTGTGAGTCATGAAGAACGGTTAAAGAGATCGGCTCCTCCGGTAATCGGAGGAGCCGCTGAGGATAATGGAGAAAGGCAATCTATGAATCTTGATGATATTCTGCCGGTCCGGTACGAGGAGGGCAGGCTGCTGGTCATGGACCAGACCCGGCTGCCTGGCGAGTGCATATATGAGGAGATCCGGACGAAGGAAGAAATGTGGGACGCCATTAAGAAACTGAAAGTCAGAGGCGCGCCGGCCATCGGCGTGGCGGCGGCTTACGGGCTCTATGTTTCGCTGCGGGACTTCAGCGGAGACAGCATGGAGGATTTCCGGCTGCTGGCAAGAGACAACGCGGCATACCTGAATAGCGCAAGGCCGACGGCGGTGAACCTGTCCTGGGCTCTCCGGCGCATGATCCGCCTGCTGGATTCTTTCGTGGCATCACCGGAGTCGGGGGTATCCGAAGAGGCTTCCGCGGAGCCGGGGGTATCCGAGGGGGCAAACCAAGGCAGGGCATCCGTCGAACAGGCAAAGAAGGCTTTGTTGGAAGAGGCTCATAAGATACGGATAGAGGATGAAGAATCCTGCCGGCGCATGGGCGAGTATGGTCTGTCGCTGCTCCGGCCGGGCATGGGGATCCTGACGCACTGCAACGCGGGCACGCTGGCCACGGCGAAGTACGGGACCTGCCTGTCGCCCCTTTATCTGGGGCAGGAACAGGGATATGATTTTCATGTCTATGCGGATGAGACCCGGCCGCTGCTGCAGGGCGCAAGGCTTACGTCCTGGGAACTTTCCCGGGCGGGTGTGGATGTAACGCTGATCTGCGACAACATGGCCAGCATCGTCATGAAAAACGGCTGGATCGACGCGGTCGTCGTGGGCTGCGACCGCATGGCCGCCAACGGAGACGGAGCGAACAAGATCGGAACTTCCGGGGTCGCTATACTGGCCAGGGAATACGGCATCCCGTTCTATATGTTCGTGCCCACCTCCACCATCGACCTGGAAACGCCCACGGGGGACGATATCCCCATTGAGCTGCGGGACGGCGAGGAGATCTATAAGATGTGGTATCAGGAGCCCATGGCTCCGGAGGGCGTCAAGACATACAACCCGTCCTTTGATGTCACAAAGGCGAAATATATTACAGCGGTTATAACGGAGAGGGGGATCGTTTATCCGCCGTATGAGGAGAATCTCAGGAAGATCGTTGAGGGCTGATCGACCGCCTGAGGAATGATTACGAACGGAAAACGGAGAGAAATGAAAGAAAAAAAGAGTTTTATTGCAAGGTATGTAAAGGTCATTGTTGTTCTGGCTGTGGTGGCGGGTTCGTCCTCAGGCATCTGGGGGGCGGCGATCAGCGCGCCATCTATGGCCATAGGGTTCTGGCGGCTGACCCTGGGACTGCCGTTCTTCGCGGTCCCCGTGCTGCTGCGGCAGAGGGATGAGCTGAAGGCGATACCGCCCAAGTACGTGATATGGAGCTTCGTGGCAGGCGCCTTTCTGTTTGCCCACTTCTTCTCCTGGTTCACGGCGGTCAAGCTGACGAACATCGCCAGCGGCGTCGTGCTTGCGGCGCTGCATCCGCTGGTTGTTCTGGGCGTGACCATATTCGTCTTTCACCGTCACGTGGGGCGCCGTCCCATCATGGGCATCATTCTGGCGCTGCTGGGCGGCGTGCTGGTTGCGGGGCTGGATAAGGCCCAGCTTTCCTCCGGCAATTTTCGGGGAGACGTGCTGGCTTTTCTGGCAGCCATGTTCATGGGCTTCTACTTCGTCATCGGAGATGAAGTGCGGAAAGTCGTTCCGGGACCGCCCTATGTGTTCCTGTGCTTCTTTTCCACATGGGTCTGCTTCTGCGTCGGTTCTCTGGTCACCCGCACGCCGGTGCTGGGCTATCCGCCGAGGGACTACATACTGATGATCGGTCTGACTATCGTATGCCAGATCGGCGCTCATGCGGTATTCAACCTGTGCTTCGGCTATGTGGATTCCCTGTACGTTTCCGCATGGGAGTCCGGTGAGTCGGTATTTGCCATCATCCTGAGTCTGATATTCCTGCACCAGATCCCCACGTCCTGGGAGCTTCTGGGTGCGGCGGTGGTCGTCATCGGGCTCCTGTACTACAATTACAATACGGGGCTTGAGGAAAAGGCGCAGAAGTAATATATTTGGGAACAAAGGCATGACTGGAAAGGAGGGACGGCCTTTGAGCTATAAAGTACGGCTTGCGGCGTTTGAAGGTCCCTTCGATCTTCTGGTCTACCTGATCGAGAACGCCCAGATGAGCATCTACGATATTCAGATCTCGGAGATCACCAGTCAGTATCTCCGGTATATCGGGGAGATGCAGAAGCAGAACATCAGCCTGTCGACGGAGTTCATGGTGCTGGCAGCGGAACTGATCCAGATCAAGTCCCGCATGATGCTGCCCCAGGAAGAGACGCCTGGCGCGCCGGGTGCGGCAGAGGATCCCCGGACGGAGCTGGCTCTCCGACTTGCGGAATACAAGAAGGTCAGGGTGGCAGCAGACATGCTGTCCGAACGGGAAGAGGAAGAATCCCGCAGGCTGGAGAAGCCCCAGGAAGACATATCGCTCTATACGGATCATCCCGACGAATATCTGAAGCTGGGGGTCGATGAGTTCGCACGGGCATTCCGGGCATTCCTTTATAAAAAGAAGAAGATAGAGGATACCCGGCGCCATTATTCCTTTGTTGAAAAGGAACGGGAAACGATGGAGAACCGGATGCGGTATATCATCGATATATTCCGGCGGTTCAAGAAAGGATCCGGCGAAGCCTCCGGGAATGGCTCGGGGCAGGGGGTCGATTTCCGCGAACTCGTGCCCTCGGAACACGACAGGTACGATGTGGTCGTTTCCTTTGCGTCCCTGCTGCAGCTGATGCGCCAGCGGTTCCTGGACGCGGAGCAGGACGGCTTATACGGCAGGATCCTTGTACGGACCGGCGTCCGGGATCTCAGTGAAGCAGAAAATCTGGAGGAGGATGGATGACGACGAGAGAGACCATAAAATCGGCTTTCGAATCCATGCTTTTTGTCTGGGGACAGCCGCTTCCCCTGAAGGACGCGGCGGATGTATTCGATATCTCGGCAGAAGAGGCAGAAGGATACTTTACGGAGCTTGCCCGGGAGTATGAGGATCGGAGCAGCGGACTGGTGATCCGCAGGGTGGGCGACGCCTTTCAGCTTGTCACCCGAGGGGAAAACGAGGAGTTCATCCGCCGGCTCTGTACGCCCGTGAAGATACGGAAACTTTCACAGGCTGCCCTGGAGGTACTGGCAATCATCGCCTACCGCCAGCCGGTAACAAAAGGAGAGATCGACGCCGTTCGGGGGATCCGCAGCGACCGGGTGATAGAAGGGCTTATGGAGAAAGATCTGGTGAGGGCGGCAGGCAGAGCCAATGCCATAGGAAGGCCGATCATTTACCGGACGACAGATACGTTCCTGAAGCAGTTCGGATTCTCATCCCTTGATGAACTGCCGGAGATAGAAGATATTGAAGGAGCGGTGAGCAGCGACGGACCGGATGAGGAAACGACGCAGCTTACCATGGAAATGGAGATTAGTGATGGAAACGGAAATGATTGATGTAAGATGCCCGGAGTGCGATGAGGTGATCCAGGTCCCCATCCACGAGTTTGTGGATGTATCGGAGGATCCGGAAGCGAAGGAAAAGATCATACAGGGCGAATATTTTATGAACGAATGCCCGGGATGCGGCGACATGGTCATGGTGGAATATCCGCTGCTCTATGTGGATCCCGCCCATAAGCTGAATGTCCGCATGGATCCGGAACACGAAGAGGATGCGCTGGATGTGCTGAACAGCCTGGAAGTCCCCAATCCGGAGGATGTGGCAGATCAGTCCTTCCGCCTTGTGAGCACGGGCCTGGAGCTCATGGAGAAGATTCTGATCGCGGAGAGGGGACTGGACGACCGGATCGTGGAGCTGTACAAGTTTATCATCTGGGACGATGTAAAGGAAATGTGGCCGGAGCTGGAGCCCGGGGATCTCGTCTATTCCTTCGATGAGACCGGCGACTATCTCCTGGTCTGGACGTCTCAGAATGAGAATGAGGAAATGCTGACGGTTGAGATGGATCCGGAGCTTTATCAGGAACTTCAGATGCAGGCGATGGGCGTCGTTGACATTGCCCCCGGCGAGTATGCGGAGGTCAACCAGGAGTGGATCGGCGAGCGGTTCGAGAAATAATAACAGAATAGATCGGAGAACGATCCGGGAAATAACAACAGCGGGGATCACTGTGCTTTCACAATGGTCCCCGCGTATTTATCTGCAACTTTCGCAAACAGCAGCTGGTGGGTGCTGTATATGCCGGAAAGCTCCCAGTGGGCTACCGGTATGGATGTTCCGGTCTCTATGCACACGTAAGGCTTGCCATAGGTCTTGGAAATGTAATGTTCCAGGTCGCCGTGGTCGTTGGTGGATGCGCTTTCATCGACCAGCGAGTAGCCGTTGATGGACTGGATGAATGTGGCCAGGTCCCGGCAGGCGGCCAGCTTCTGACTGTCCGTCCCGCTGTAATAGATCGTCCGGCCCATACTGTGGATGTTGAGGTAAGCCTTAACATTTTTGCAGGTGTCCATGGCGGTCATCACAGCCCAAGTCTCCGGTTCGCTGTACTTCTGACTGCCGCCGTAGTAGGCGTAGCAGGGACTGGTGTTGTATTTTCCGCCGGATCCTGTCCCGTCGTAATTGCCGAAATTCCGGTTCAGATCCACGCCCCGGGCATTGGCCTGCCAGTTGGAGTAGCCGCCGGAAACGGGCATGCTCTCCAGTTTCTTACGGAGCTTGCTGCTGTTTATGGCGGAGGGCCCGCCTGTGGCTATGGCTACCCCGTCCGGATTGACCATGGGGATGATCACGATGCATACCGTGTGGAACAGATCCTTGTAGGCGGTGCCGATATAGGAGCCGGTGTCGTAATTCTTACAGTAATATTCCACGCACTGCATGACCAGCTGAGCGTTGATATACTCCCGGGCGTGCATGTCTGCCGTCACGAAGATCTGTTTCTTCGCTTTCCGGTTCCCCAGGTACAGGCAGTAGATATTCCTGCCGTCGCAGCTCTTTCCGAAAACCTTATAATGCAGAGCATCCGGATAAGCCCTGGTGAGCTCTTTAATGTCCTGTTTCATGTCGCCGTAGGTGTAGGCGGTATCGCTGCTGTCCACGGAATCCGCATGGACAGGAGTGGCCTGGCACAGGACGAATATGAGGCAGATCGCTGCTGCTATGAAAATTTTCGCTGATATGCTCTTCATAAATCTTACTTCCTGAAATGAAGCCGGTCTTGGCTTTGTTCCCTAAAGGCGCTTCAGATAATCCACTTCCCCGGGGTTCAGTTTCCGGTACTGACCGGGCCTCAGGCGACCCAGCTTAATGTTGCCTACGCTGATGCGCTCCAGCTCCTGCACGGGATATCCGATGGCCTCAAACATGCGGCGGACCTGGCGGTTCTTGCCCTCGTGAATCGTGATCTCCAGGATCATGGAGTGGCGGGTCCAGCTAATGACGTTCACTTCCGCGGGGGATGTGACGAATCCGCCGATGTCTACGCCCCTGCGGAGCCGGTCGATCCTGGGCTTTCCGATGTTCCCTGCCACGCGGACCCGGTATGTCTTGGGCACCTGATGCCGGGGGTGGGTCAGGCGGTACGCGAACTGCCCGTCGTTAGTCAGGAACAAAAGCCCGCTTGTGTTGTAGTCCAGCCGCCCTACGGGGAAGATCCGCTCTTCCACATCCGGCATCAGGTCCAGTACGGTAGTCCTGCCCCGCTCGTCGGAGACGGACGTGATGACGCCGATGGGTTTGTTCATGACATAATACAAAGGAGCGGCGGTGTCCTCGATCAGCTCGCCGTTTACGAACACGGTGTCGCCCGGTTTGACGTCATATCCCGGTTCGTCCAGGACGGCCCCGTTCACGGTCACCTTGCCCTGAACGATCAGTTCATCGGCCTTGCGGCGGCTGCAGATGCCTGCTGCGGCAATATACTTATTGATCCTCATGTTCTTCCTCCGGCGTCTGGTCTCTCTGCGCTTCTTCTCCCAGCGCCTCGTCCACTTTCATCATAATGGCGCATTCCATCCGTTTGCGGAACAGCCGGCAGCCGTCCTCGTAGACACCCCGGATAGAACCTGCGGCATGCCAGGCGTTGGCGGCGCAGCCGCCGGAGCAGTAGAGCCGTGCCCAGCAGTCCCGGCATTCCTCCCGGGCATAAACGTTGCAGAGCTTAAAGTCGTCCCGGATGTCTGTCCGGGTGATGCCCTGCCAGATGTCGCCCATGCGGAATTTCTCTTCTCCCACGAACTGGTGGCAGGGATAGAGGTCGCCCCAGGGGGTGACAGCGAAATATTCTGTGCCGGATCCGCAGCCGGAGATGCGCTTATAAATGCATGGGCCGCCGGTCAGGTCGATCATGTAGTGATAGAATGTGATGGGATGGCCTTCTTTGCGGCGCCGTATCATGTCCTTCGCCAGAACCTCGTACTGATCCATGACCACAGCCATGTCCTCTTCCGTCAGCGCGTAAGGGTCTTCCGGGGAGCATACCACCGGCTCCATGGAAAGGCGGTCAAAGCCAAGGTCGTCCGCCATATGGAATATGTCTGCGGCAAAGTCCGGGTTGTTATGGGTGAACGTGCCCCGCATGTAATATTCCTTCACCCGGGCGTTCTCCAGGCGGGAGCGGACCAGCTTCTGGAATTTCGGCACGATCTCGTCATAGCTGCCACGACCGTCGATCCGCTTCCGCAGCCGGTCGTGGACTTCCTTCCGCCCGTCCAGACTCAGCACCACGTTGTTCATTTCCCGGTTGGTAAAGTCGATGACGTCATCATCGATCCCTATGCCGTTTGTGGTCAGGGTAAAGCGGAAATTCTTGCCGTGTTCCTTTTCTATAGAGCGGGCGTAGCGGACTGTGTCCTTCACCACGTCCCAGTTCATCAGCGGTTCTCCGCCGAAGAAATCCACCTCCAGGTTAACATGGCTTCCGGAGTTCTCGATCAGAAAATCCAGGGCCCTCTTAGCCGTGTCCAGGCTCATGAGTCCCCGGTTCCCGTGGAAATTCCCCTGGGCGGCGAAGCAGTAATCACAGTTCAGGTTGCATGTGTGAGCGACGTGCAGACACAGCGCCTTGATCTCCGTATGCCGATTCTTAAGGTCAAAGGCCCGGGGCTCGTATATGTCTTCGGAAAACAGTTTGCCCTGGTTCTTCAGCTCGTCCAGATCGCCGAAAACTTCTTCCACATCTTCCGCGGACAGGGGATCGCCGGTCCCCGCGTATTTCGCGATGATCTCTTCTGCGATCTGCGGGCGGGTCAGTTTCTCCTCACGTAAAAACTGGATGATGTCGTAGCAGGCATCATCCACGCAATGTACGGAACCGCTGTTTACATCCAGCACTATGTTGTACCCATTCAGTTTATACTGATGGATCATTATTCCGCCTTCTCACACTTCTGGTTGGCAACGCCGCAGCTTGTCTTGCATGCGGACTGGCAGGAAGTCTGGCACTCGCCGCATCCGCCGTTCTCCAGGCTTGCCTTGAGGTTACGTGTTTCAATAGTCTTGATTCTTTTCATTATAATCACAGCCTTTCTTTTTAAAGATACAGGAGAATAATAACTCATTCCGCGGGCCCTTGTCAAGGCAAGCTAATATTTCCCTGCTTCCTTCAGCTTCTTCAGCAGCCCGCTCAGGCCTACGAGCATATCGTCGTAGGTCTCATCAAAGTCCCCGGTGAACCAGGGATCCGGGATATTCCGATCCGGACGTTCGGAAAACTCAAACAGCCGGTGGATCTTGCCCTGTGGATCGGGAAAAGAAGCGTGGAGGTCGCGCTCGTTTTTCTCATCCATGCAGATGATGTAATCGTTGTTATCAAAGTCTTCTCGGGTCATTTTCCGGGAAGTGTGTTCCTTGTCAAAGGGAACGCCCACATCCTGCAGTTTCTTCCGGGCCCCGGGGAGCATCTTCATCCCGATGTTGTCATCGCTGAGGGCCGCCGAATCGATCTGGAAATGATTGTCGATCTTCCGGTAGCGCACCAGATCCTTCATCATGAATTCTGCCATGGGGGACCGGCAGGTGTTCCCCTGGCATACGAAAAGTATCCTGAGTCTGTCAGACATGTCTCTCTCCTGTGACGGTAACGCAAGTATCCGTTCTTCCTTACATATATTTTACCGTGTCCGGGGCAATCGTTCAAGGGGCATAGGAATGTCTATTCTTCTTCACTGAAAAGAACGGAAATGTAATCTCTTTTGGCGAGAAGGATCCGCAAAACCTCAATGTAACTGCCATTCACGCGGTAAAACGCCTTGTATGCCTTGAAATTGACAGAATAGAATCCTGTGAATAATCCCTGGTAGCTAAGAGGAATTCCGGACTCGGGGAACGCCCGCATATTGGATATCGCGGATGCAAAGTCTTCTGTATATCTATCTGATGTTTCGTAACTGGCGGATGCCTCGAAAACGTCATTCCAGACATCGTCCATGTCTGTCACAGCGGCAGGGGAGTACCTGAGTTTATAATTCATTATTCCTGCCTCTGCTGCTGCGGAGATGGGTAAGAAGTTCCTCTTCAGAAACCCAGCCGCTGTCTTCGGCAGATCGGATCCCCGCATTCAATTCACTGATCAGGCGAATCATTGCTTCCGCTTTCTGGAAATTTTCCTCATCTTTCATGGCGCGAATGCTGTATGCGCCTCTGCCGTTCCTTGTCAGGTAGACGGGAGAGCCCTCTGCTACTTTTTCTAGAACATTCCCGTAGTTCCTGAGATCGGATACTGGTTTGATCGTAGGCATTGAATACACCTCCTTTATATCATACTATTATGATAGCAGAAATAAGGAGGTGTGCAAAGATTTTTCGATGAATAAATCGAAAAATAAACGGCCGTTGGATGAGCTATCAGTCCCCGGAAGGTATGTATCGCGCGATCTGGCCTGCGAATGTCT
Source organism: uncultured Eubacteriales bacterium (assembly GCA_900315125.1). Taxonomy (GTDB): domain Bacteria; phylum Bacillota; class Clostridia; order Peptostreptococcales; family Anaerovoracaceae; genus Aminicella. Next base: position 50,090 of record OMXT01000080.1, on the reverse strand, counting down.
GCAGGTTCAGGCTTTGTACATAGACGACTCCGGTGCCGTAGAATGTATTCACGATACCCTCACCGGTGCCGATGGACTGAAAGAATCCGTTTTCCATGTGGATATCATAATCCAGGGATGCAGACCAGGCGACAACGTGAGAATTGTCTATGGTGACTTCCTGATTATTCAGTTCCAGACGCTTGATGGATCCGAAGGAATTGCAGAGAATGATGCCGTCTCCTTCTGTGGTCATGACGAAAAATCCGCCGCTGCCTGCGAAGAGGGCTCTTCCGACGGACTGTTTCTGCATGGTATAACCTGCACTGCCGTCCATGGCCAGGAAGGCGCCGTCGTTTATACGGTACTGCTGCTGACCGAGTTGGAGAGGAATGATCTCTCCCGGCGCATTCGGCGCAAGGGCGAGGATGCCATGATCACTTTCGGAAACTGCCTCTGTGATCCATACACTTTCTCCGCTGGTCAGAGATCTGCCGATCGCTCCGGCAAGCTTGCCGAGGCCGGATCCCCTGGAGTTCAGCCGGGTGCTCAGAGAAACGCCGGCAGAGTGGTATATCATACTTCCTCTCTGGATATAAGCTCGTTCGCCACGCTCCAGTTCTATTTCCACTATAGGAAACATCATATTTTTCTCGATCGTATACTTCATTCTGTTGTCGCTCATAAATCTCCTCCTGTTATAACGGCGATGGCACAGATAATACGATGGGGACAGCGTTGTCCGCCATACAGTTAGAGTTTACCATGATAATGACTCCAATGCTCTAATATTGATGTAAAGAACCGAAATACGAGGGGAAAAATACGGAAAAGAAACACCGGAGTGCCATTGGGCATTCCGGTGCTTCTCATGAAGAAAAAATATCTTATATTAGAGGTACATTATGTGTATGTCGGTTTCGCTCTTATTTTCTCTTGCAGTCCTTAGGAGTTACGCATGTTCCTGTTGCTCTGCAGACAACGATGGGCTCCTCCAGGAAGTCAGCTGCGGAAGCGCTGATGTCCTTGCGGGAAACGACAACCTTGCGGGCCTCGAACTTCATCTGGCGGGATGTGTTTCCGATCTTGGTGATCTCGCCGACTGCCTCGATGTAGTCGCCTGCATAGGTGGGTGCCAGGAATTCTACGTTGTCATATGCACAGAAAAGACCCTCGTCTCCGTCCAGCTTGATCAGCAGCTCGGTAGCAACGTCGCCGAACAGGTGAACCATGTGAGCTCCGTCAACGAGCTCTCCGCCGTAGTGAGCGTCTTTCGCGGACATTCTTACTCTGATCATTGATGTGATTTTTTCTTCAGCCATTGGTCTGTCTCCTTTATTAAAACGTTGATTTAATTGATACTCGATGACCTAATTATAGGGGTGCGGAAACGGGTTGTAAATAAGAATTGAAAAATATCAGAAAATGAGTTATGATTGACGGAGAAACCGGGTGAACCGAATGAGGTTCATACATAAAGGAGCGAACCAGAAATGACGCAATACCCAGACTATGGAATAAACCGGGTGCTGGAGCCGCAGTTCGTGCTGCCGACCTCAGCCTGGAAACTTGATAACGCAAGGCGGATACAGCCCTATGAGATGAGGATCTCTCTTCGGAAGGTACATATCGAGGGAACCAGTTTCAAACAGATCTGCCTGGAAGCAAATGATAATGATGAAAAGATAAAACAGAAGATCATGGATATCGTGATCCGCCGGGGCAAACTCCATAACCCGGTGACAGATACCGGAGGCCTGTTTTACGGCGTGGTGGATGAGGTCGGGAAGGAATACCAGGGCCTGAGCCGGTTCAAGCCGGGGGACGAAGTGATCTGCAACGCGTCCCTTGCGTCCATACCGATGTACATCGATCACGTGATCTCTGTGGACCGTGCCTACTGTCAGGTCGATGTGGAGGGATATGCGATCATTCATCCCCAGATCCCCCTTGTCCCGAGACCGGATGAGGGACCGATCAACCTGCTGCTCTACCTGCTGAATGAATCGGGCACGCTGCTGAAGATCAGCCGTATTGCCGTCGGAAAGAGGAAGTTCCTGGTTGTGGGGAACAACCAGCTGACGAATATGATCTACGGTCATGCGATTCGCAAGGTTGCCAGGGAAGACGCGGAGATCGTCTGCCTTCTGGACCATAAGACGGAGACGCTCCTCCAGGGCATATCCATGGAACGGCTCATGGAACAGGTGTTTACGGAAGTGAGATATGTGGATATCCTGAAGCCGCTGGAGTGTCTGGAGGAGATCCATGCCAAGACGCCCTTTGACCTTTCGGTCAACTGTGCGGATATCCCCGGGGCGGAAACGATAAATATCCTGGCTACGAGAACCGGCGGGACGGTCGTTTTTGCCAACCTGATCAATAACTATAATATCGCGCTCTACATTACAGAATCCATATCCAAGGAGCTGGAGATCCTCTGTGCCGACGGTTATGTAGAACGATACGACCGGTTCTACGTGGAGATGGCGAAGGATCTGGCCCCCTATGTGGAAAACGCGGTAGAGGCCCAGAAGCCCTTCGACGACGACCCGTCCTATCCGGTGAGCCGCCAGTCCCGGCTGCGGGAAGTCAGCGGACAGCGCCAGACCATGCTGGAGGATTTCGTTTGCGACAGCCGGGTCATGGCAGGTGTGCTGGATGAGGTGCTGACGGTGGCGAAATACGACTGCAATGTGATGATCACGGGGGAGACCGGTGTAGGCAAGGAAAAGATCGCCAATGTCATATACATGAACAGCAGCCGTAAGATCCATCCGTTCATAAAGGTGAACTGCGCGTCCATTTCTGCGGACCGGATCGAGAGAGAGTTCTTTGGGTATGAAGAGGAGCCTGCGGAAGAAGGCGGGAAGAGGATCGTGCACAAAGGCTATTTTGAACTTGCGGACAACGGTGTGATATTCCTGGATGACGTCAGCGAACTGTCGCCGGATATGCAGTCCCGCCTGCTGCGGGTAATTCAGGATGGCGAATATTTCCGCATGGGCGGCAGCCACGTGGTAAAGACGAATGTAAGGGTATTGTCTGCTGCCGATCAGGACCTGGAGGATGAGATCGAAGCGGGACGTTTCCGCCGCGATCTGTTCTACCGGCTGAATGTGGTCATGATCAACGTCCCGAATCTGAAGGAGCGCAGCAGCGATATTCCCGGCCTTGTCAGCTATTTTCTGAAAAAGTACGGTGAACGGTTCGATATGAAGAGAAAGATGGACCGGGACGCGGTGGAATATCTGAAGCAGTGTGACTGGCCGGGGAACATACGGGAACTGGAGAACGTCGTGCAGCGGCTGATGATATCCACGGAAAGGGAGGAGATCACGCTCATCGATGTGATGAGAGAACTGCACGGGGATATCTTCGAATCCGGAAGCCCGGAGGGTGATGTGGAACGATCGGAAGGACAGTATGTGAACCTGCAGAAAATGGTAGAGAACTTCGAGAAAAACATACTGAAGAGGGCCTGCGAACGGTACGGCTCCACGAGAAAGGTGGCGAAGGCTGTTGGCATCAGTCAGACTCAGCTTGTACGAAAAAAGAAGAAATACAATCTCTGACGGCTTTGTTCACAAAGAAAAATCGAAATCCGAACCTAAAACGGTTCGGATTTTTTATGGCATGAACCTGATTCGGTTCGAAAATCGGAATGACACCAAATTCACAAAAATCTGTCTTGCCGGTGTGGACGGAAAGGATCGGTTTCCCCTATAATTATAAGCGTGATAGGTACGATATCACGGGTAAGTGAGAAAAATCAAAATATAATCAACAATTATCAAAGGAGGACACTACAATGAAAAAAGGTAATCCGTATGGAACACACAGAGTTATTTCTCCCAAAGGCGTTCTTCCGCAGCCGGCGGACGTAATCGATAACGATATGGAGATCTATGACAACGAGGTCAAGATCAACGTTAAGACACTGAATATCGACTCCGCTTCCTTCACATCTGTAGTAGATCACGCCTGCGGAAAGAAACCGACGGATGATCTGAGCGCTGATGATATTGAATCCATCAAGAAAACCATGCTGGGCATCGTTGCCAAGGCTGGTAAGCATAAGAACCCCTGGACTGGTTCCGGCGGAATGCTGATCGGTACTGTAGAGGAAATCGGACCGAACTGGAAGGGCGACCTGAAGGTTGGTGACAAGATCGCTACACTGGTATCCCTGTCCCTGACACCGCTGGTAATCGATGAGATCCTGGAGATGAGACCGGCTATCGACCAGGTTGACATTAAGGGTCACGCAATCCTGTTCCAGAGCGGCATCTATGCTAAGCTGCCCGATGACATGCCGGAAGGTCTGGCACTGTCCGCACTGGATGTAGCAGGAGCTCCTGCTCAGACAGCTAAGCTGGTTCAGCCGGGAATGAACGTTCTGGTTATCGGCGGCGGCGGAAAGTCCGGACTGCTGTGCCTGTATGAGGCTAAGAAGAGAGCTGGCGTTACCGGTAAGGTTATCTGCGCTGCAGGTTCTCAGAAATCTGAAGACAGAGCTCGCAACCTGGATCTGGCTGACGTTTACTTCCATCATGATGCTACCGATGCAGTCGGCATGTATGAGAAGGTTATGGAGATCACCGACGGCGAGCTGTGCGATGTAGTTATCAACTGCGTAAACATCGACAACACAGAAATGGCTTCCATCCTCTGCACTAAGGATGACGGACTGGTTTACTTCTTCTCCATGGCTACAAGCTTCACCAAGGCTGCTCTGGGCGCTGAGGGCGTAGGCAAGGACGTTACCATGATCATCGGAAACGGATACACCAAGGGTCACGCTGAGATCACACTGCAGGAGCTGAGAGAGAACGAGGGACTCAGAAAGCTCTTCCAGGAGATGTATGCATAATAACCCGTACATACACATATAATACGGATCCCGCGGCAGTACAGACTGCTTCGGTCTCCGGGCTGCGATATTGAAATTGCGGTATTAAATAAGAACGGAAATTAACGCCGGACGGTTTGGAGAGGGACCGTCCGACGCTTAATTGAAAGAATTGTATGATCCGAACAAATAAGGAGATTCATTATGGCAATCAGAAATTGGAAAGACATCCCCCTGTTCAAGGATGTTACAGATGAGCAGTGGAATGACTGGCACTGGCAGGTAGCTCACCGGCTTTCCACAGTGGAAGACATCGCTGCAGTCGTAAACCTGACGGATCAGGAGAAGGCTGATATCGAGAAGGTCATGGGCGGATTCCGCGTAGGCATCACACCTTATTATGCTTCTCTGATGGATCCGGATGATCCGAGAGATCCGGTCAGAATGCAGGCTGTTCCGACACTGGCTGAGATGCATCGTTCCGAGGCCGATGACGCAGATCCTCTGCACGAGGACTCCGATTCTCCGGCTCCCGGACTGACTCACAGATATCCGGACAGAGTTCTGTTCCTGATCACGGACCAGTGTTCTATGTACTGCCGTCACTGCACCAGAAGAAGACTGGCAGGAGAGACGGACGGGGCGAGATCCAGAGAGGATATCGATGCATGTCTGAACTATATCCGCAAGACAGAGCAGGTGAGAGACGTACTGCTGTCCGGCGGAGACGCACTGCTGGTTGAGGACGATACACTGGAATACATCATCAGCGAGCTGAGAAAGATCGACCATGTTGAGATCGTAAGACTGGGAACAAGAACGCCTGTCGTTATGCCCCAGAGAATCACGGATGATCTCGTAAACATGCTGAAGAAGTATCATCCGATCTGGATCAACACACACTTCAATCATCCGAAGGAAATGACACCGGACGCAGAGGAAGCGCTGCGCAAGCTGGCGGACGCCGGTATTCCTCTGGGCAACCAGTCTGTACTGCTGAGAGGCGTAAACGACTGCAAGCACATTATGAGAGATCTGGTTCATGTTCTTGTTAAGAACAGAGTAAGACCTTACTACATTTATATCTGCGACCTTTCCGTAGGAATCGAGCACTTCAGAACCACCGTTGCCAAGGGCATCGAGATCATAGAAGGACTGAGAGGACATACCTCCGGATTCTGCGTACCGACATTCGTTGTCGACGCTCCGGGAGGCGGCGGAAAGACGCCGGTTCAGCCGCAGTACGTCATTTCCGAGACACCGGACAAGGTAATCCTCAGAAACTACGAGGGCGTTATCACTACATACACGCAGCCTCGTCTGCCGGATCTGCCCTGCCAGTGCGATTACTGCACAGGAAAGAAGACATATCACTACGAGGGTGTTTCCGCTCTGGGCGAAGGCCTCCAGATCAAATCCATGGAGCCGGCTCACCTTGCGAGACACGAGAGAAACAAGAGAAATATCGCGAACGCAGCAAAAGACTGATTCGCTCCAGGAAACACATGCAGGGAGACTCAGGTCTCCCTGTAATGTTCCCGGGAGAACGGGACTGGGCAGAAGCGTGATGGGTAGCACGTTTCCGATCCAGTCTTAAGGACAGACATTACTGAAGGACAGACCATGGATTCTATTTACGATCTCGCAACCAAATACAAGACGCTTTCTATCGTCGGAATGGCGAAGAATGCCGGAAAGACAACGGCGCTGAACTATCTGATCGAGGAAGCGGACGATGAGGGAATAAGGCTGGGGATCTCGTCCACGGGAAGAGACGGTGAGACATCGGATCTCGTGACCGGGACGGAGAAGCCGCGGGTTTTCCTGTATGAGGATACCATTGTCACGGTTCCAAGGCAGCTTTACGATTTTGCGGAGGGCGGTCTTGAGATCCTGGAAATGACAGGGATCAGCACAGCTGTTGGGGAGCTGATGATCTGCAGGGTCGCGGACAGCGGCTATGTCCAGATCGCGGGGCCTGTGGCTACAGCAGACAGTAAGAAGGTCTGCCGCCGCATGTTTGAACTGGGCGCCGAGCTGATCATGATCGACGGGGCGATCGACAGAAAATCCATTGCCTCACCGGAGACATCCGACGCGGTCATTCTTTCTACAGGAGCAGTCATATCACGGAGCATGGGCAAAGTAGTAGAAGAGACAGCTCATATTGTGAATCTTTATAACCTGCCGGAAATTGAGGATCAGGGGATCCGGGACATTCTGGTAAGTGATGACGGGATAGAAGACCATGTAGTCCTGATCGACAGGGACAATCAGGTAAACAGACTTGATCTGACTACGGGGCTGGGGGCAAGCCGGTTCATAGACGAGGCGATCGATGAAAACACACGTTATGTATTTATTCCGGGAGCGCTGACGAAAAGTGTCATTGCAGATATCCAGCGCCCCAAACTGAAATCCGTGCGTTTTCTGCTGAAGGATCCTACCAGGATCTTCATCGATTCCGTGTCGTGGCGGCAGCTCGCCAAGAGAGGTTTCCGGGTCAGCGTCCTGAAAAACATTACAATCGCGGCGGTTACGGTCAACCCGTATTCGCCGAAGGGATATTCATTTGAACACGAAGCGCTGAGAGATGCGATGCAGGAGGCGCTTCCGGAGATACCGGTCATTGATGTCAGGCTGTAAAAGGTAACGGAATGGGAGAACGGAAATGAAGCAGGGATCCAACAGAAGACTTGCAAATGTAAAAACCAGAGAGGAGACGGGACTTACTTTTGTTATGTCCAAGCTCGATCTCATGACGCCGTTTGCACAGAAACTCCTGAAGGAGACCCGCCCGTATTTTCCCGGTCAGGAAGAAGAGCTCCGTCAGGAGCTGAACCGCGTGGAATGTATGATGCGGTTCGCGGAACAGGAACCGAAGAAGGTAGCAGAGCTGCAGGAGGTCTTCATGTGCATGAAGGATCTCAGCAATTCCATCAGGAGGGGCGCGGCGGATGCACTGACGACGGTGGAACTGTTCGAGATCAAGTCCATGCTTCTGGAAATGGATCATATCCGGAGGCTCTGCACAGGGGAGAACAGTATCGTACCGCCGGAATTCATACCGGGGGACGTGACGGAGGCTCTGGATGTGCTGGATCCCCGGAAGGACCGGATGAATACCTTTTACATCTATGACGATTTTTCAGAGAAACTGGCGCAGCTGCGGAAGAACAAGCATATGCTTGAGATCCAGATTCGCAGATCACAGAAAGCCAGAAAGGAAGAGATCAGAAAACAGTACGGCATCGTGCTGACGCCTAAATTCGATGTGATCATCAGCCGGAGCAGCGAAGATCTGGATAAAGCCAGGCAGATAGAAGATCTGGAACAGATCTCAGAGGATTATACATCGGTTACATTCCAGCTGGGGAAGTCGGAGAGAGTACAGGAACTTTCCCGGGAGATGGATGAGGCGATTCTTCAGATAGAAGAAGAAGAACTTGCGGTGAGAGAGGTGCTTTCGAAGAAAATATCCGTGCATGCGGATCTGCTTCTTTCTAACTGCGGGCGAATCGGCACACTGGAACTGACTCTGGGTAAAGCAATTTATGGAAGCAGGCATGATTGCACGAGACCGGAGATCCTGGATGAGCATATTGTAGACATTGAGCTGGGGAGACAGCTCCAGGTTGAGGAGATTCTGGAGTCGAAAGGCAAGAATTATCATCCGATCAGCATAAAGCTGGAAGACGGAGTAACATGTATCACAGGAGCGAATATGGGAGGTAAGACCATATCGCTCAAGCTGGCGGGACTGATCCCGCTGATGGCACAGTACGGCTTTTTCGTTCCGTGTAAGCGGGCGAGGATCGGACTGTCCAACTATATGCAGATTCTGATTGGCGACAGCCAGTCTGTGGAACGGGGCCTTTCCAGTTTCGGCAGTGAAATGGAAGAACTCAAGGAGATCCTGGATCACAGCCAGGACCGTTCCATGATCATGATCGATGAGATCGCCAGCGGGACCAACCCTGTGGAGGGACTGGCCCTGACGAAGAGCCTCATAGATTATCTGAAGAAGAAACCATATATCACGCTGATCACGACACACTTTGATGCCGTGAAGGAAGAGCCCGACATTGTGAATATGCAGGTGCGCGGTCTGGCAAATGCCGATTTCCGGAAGCTGGACAGTGAACTGCGGCGGGCAAACAGAAGGGAGCGCATAAACATTATCTCCAAATATATGGACTACAGTCTGTATCGGGTAGAAGGAGAAAGGGAAGTTCCCAGAGACGCGCTCAATATTGCCAGAATGCTCGGCCTTAATGATGAGATCATTGAGGGAGCGAAAAAGTATATTAAATAAGGAGACAGCAGGATGAAAAGCAAATTAAACATTGATCCTAAAATGGTCGACAGCGCTCGTCAGCATGCTGCGGGTGTTGCCAGACAGATGCAGGAGTTCATCGATGTGCATACGACGGTAAGTACAGAGAGGACCATCCTGAGACTGCTGGGTGTCGACGGTGTAGACGATGTCGAAGATCCGCTTCCTAATGTTGTTGTAAACCAGATCCAGGCAGCGGGCGGGCTGCCCAGAGGAGCTGCGTACTGGATGGGCAATGCCATGATCCAGACAGGAAAGACTCCCCAGGAAGTTGCAGAGGCAGTAGCCAGCGGCGAACTGGATATCACGAAACTGGACACAGCATCTGCGAAGGACGCGGAAGAGGCAATCATGCCCTATGTTAAGGCATCCCTGAAGAAGATCAGAGAGCAGTCAAAGAAGAGAGAAGAACTGATCGATCGTCTCGGAGAAGGAAGCAAGCCTTATCTGTACGTAATCGTAGCAACAGGAAACATCTACGAGGACGTTGTTCAGGCAAAGGCTGCAGCGAGACAGGGTGCTGACATCATCGCCGTTATCAGAACGACGGCTCAGTCGCTGCTGGATTATGTGCCCTATGGGCCTACGACCGAGGGATTCGGCGGTACATACGCGACCCAGGAGAACTTCCGCATCATGAGAAAAGCCCTGGACGAAGTCGGAGAAGAAGTAGGCAGATACATCCGTCTCTGCAACTATTCTTCCGGAATGTGCATGCCTGAGATCGCAGCCATGGGCGCCCTGGAGCGTCTGGACGTCATGCTGAATGACGCGATCTACGGTATCCTGTTCCGCGACATCAATATGCAGAGAACACTGGTAGACCAGTTCATGAGCCGTGTAATCATCGGATACTGCGGTATCATCTTCAATTCCGGCGAGGATAACTATCTGACGACAGACGACGCTTACGAGGCAGCGCATACCGTAACTGCTTCTCAGTTTATCAATGAGCAGTTCGCTGTTCTCGCTAATATCGAGGAATGGCAGATGGGACTCGGACATGCTTTCGAGATGGATCCGACCATGGAAGACGGATTCCTTTATGAGCTGTCCCAGGCGATCATGGCAAGAGAGATCTTCCCCAATGCAAACCTGAAGTACATGCCTCCTACGAAGTTCATGACAGGAAATATCTTCCGCGGTCATATTCAGGATGCCATGTTCAACCTGGCTTCTGTATGGTCCGGACAGTCCATCCAGCTTCTGGGCATGCTGACAGAGGCGATCCTGACACCGCATATGCAGGACAGATATCTTTCCATAGAAAATGCTACCTATGTCTTCAATAACTGCAGACATATCGGAGATGAAGTTGAATTCAAGAAGGACGGCATCATCCAGAAGAGAGCTCAGCTTGTCCTGTCCAAGGCTAACGACCTGCTCGCTCAGATCGAAAAAGACGGCCTGTTCAAGACAATAGAAGAAGGCAAGTTCGGCGGAGTCAAGAGACCCTATGACGGCGGACACGGCCTGGAAGGCGTCTGCACTAAGGACGACCAGTACTTCAATCCGTTTATCCCACTGATGTTAGCAAAAGAAGGTGTAGAATAATGGCAGACAACAGCAATCAGACCGCAGTAGCACAGGTAGATCTGACCAAGGTCAAGCCTTACGGAGACACCCTGAATGACGGTTATATGGAAATGGCATTTACTCTCCCTGTTCCCTACGGAGAGGAGGCAGAGGAAGCCGCGAAACAGTATGTAAAAGGCATGGGCATGGAAGAGCCGAATGTTACATATTACCATGAGCTCTGCCCGGGATATACATTCTTTGTTGTATACGCCAAGGCGACACATACAATAGATTTTACAAAGATTAAAGTTAAAAAGGTAGATACCGAGGTCATGGACCGTGTGGAGTGCGGCAAGTGGATCGGTGAACACGTAGGAAGAGACATCGTCGTTGTCGGAGCTTCCACGGATTCCGATGCTCATACCGTAGGAATCGACGCGATCATCCAGATGAAGGGATTCCACGGTCACTTCGGCCTGGAGCGTTTTAAGAACGTGGTGGCATATAACATGGGATCCCAGGTTCCCAATGAGGAACTGCTGGCTAAGGCGAAGGAAGTCAATGCGGATGCAATCATGATTTCCAAGACTGTTACCCAGAAGGACATCCATATTCAGAGCCTTACGAACATGATCGAGCTGCTTGAGGCGGAAGGACTGAGAGACAAGTTCATCGTTACATGCGGCGGACCGCGTATCTCTCATGAGCTTGCCCAGGAGCTGGGATATGATGCGGGATTCGGCCCCGGAAAATATGCGGAGCACGTGATGTCCTTCATCATGCAGGAAGTAGTAAAAAGAGGATGGCAGGACAAGCCGAATATTGCAGACCGGTAGGAAATATCGCACCTGCTGAACGGGTCGGCGGTCAGCTGAATTTAATAATTACTCAAACTGCTGTATAAGCAAATTGCCGAAAAATGCAAAATTACATAGTTAAGTTTTGTTAAATTTTGGACGGGATCGAGGACGGCGTTGGAATTTCAATGTTTCGGCGCTTACCTCGTTTCTTGATAAAATGTTGACAATAAAACTCCCTGAGATTATAATAAATTTGTGAAAAACCACAGAAAGTTAAGCTGGGGAAAGCAATTATCACATTATTGTTATTATTTTAAGGAGTGAGTTTGAGATGTTTAAAAAACTGACTAATGGGTGCGTTCACCTCGTGAACCGCTACCTGCCTGACCCGTTTATTTTCTGTATCATTCTGTCGGTCGTAGTATTTATCGGAGCGATCCCGGCGACTAAGACAGGTCCCATTCAGGTACTGAATGCGTGGGGCAACGGCGTATGGGGACTGCTCGCATTCTCCATGCAGATGGCGCTGGTACTTGTATTGGGAAGCGCATTTGCCAATGCGCCTGCGATCAAGGGACTTGTTGCTAAGATTGCAAGCATCGCCAAGACGCCAAAACAGGGCATCATCGTTGTTACATTCTTTTCGCTGATTGCGTGCTGGCTGAACTGGGGCTTCGGACTTGTAGTCGGAGCGATCCTGGCTAAGGAAATTGCAAGGCAGCTGAAGGGTGTAGACTACAGACTGCTGATCGCATCGGCATATTCCGGATTCGTTATCTGGCATGCCGGTTTCTCCGGTTCCATTCCTCTGGCTCTGGCTACACCGGATCCGGTTGGAGCTCCGGGTGCGCTGGCAGCTGCTACCGGCGGTGCGGTAACAGAGGCGATTTCCACGTCCCAGACGATATTCGCTCCCTGGAACCTGGCTATGGTTGCTATCATCATCGTATGCCTTCCGTTTATCAATGCCAAAATGCATCCCCATGGAGATGAGGTCATCACCGTGGATCCGGAGCTGCTGAGAGAAGCAGACGTTGAGTATCCGGCCCCCACAACACCGGCTGAGAAGATGGAGAACAGCGTTGTTATGTCAGCGATCATTTCCATCGCGGGTGTCGTATTCCTGGTATATTACTTCACTACTAATGGATTCAATATCACGCTGAATATCGTAAACTTCCTGTTCCTGATCCTCGGAATCATATTCCATAAGACACCGATCGGGTACGTGAGAGCTATCACCGATTCCACCAAGGGCGCTGCCGGCATCATCCTCCAGTTCCCCTTCTATGCAGGAATCATGGGCATGATGACATTCACACCGGAGGGAGGAACTTCTCTGGCGGGAGCAATCAGTGAGTTCTTTGTATCCATTTCCAATTCTGTTACATTCCCGGTGTTCTGCTTCCTTTCTGCAGGTATCGTAAACCTGTTCGTTCCTTCCGGCGGCGGTCAGTGGGCAGTACAGGGACCGATCATGATGCCTGCCGGACTGAAGCTCGGCGTACAGCCGAACGTTACCGGCATGGGCATTGCCTGGGGTGACGCATGGACCAACATGATTCAGCCGTTCTGGGCTCTGCCGGCACTGGGAATTGCAGGACTTTCTGCAAGAGATATTATGGGATACTGCTTGATAACTTTGTTCTTTGTTAGTATAGTAGTATGCGGAGGATTTATTATAGTCGGTCTAATCTGACGATTCGATTAATAAATCAAAGGATTTAAGAAAGACCGATCCATAATAATTCTGTATAAAGTTACAGTTTAAAGGAAAGGTGATTTAAAATGATTGACAAAGTAATAACTGCAGACGAAGCAGTTGCCGGCGTTCAGGACGGTATGACCATCGCCATCGGCGGATTCCTGGGAACAGGTTCACCGGAGATCCTGATGGACGCGCTCGTCAGAAAAGGCGTTAAGCACCTGACAGTAATCGCGAATGACGGAGGCCTTGCAGAAGGTCAGCCGGCGAACGGTCCGGGAAAGACACCGAGAGGTGTTGGCAAGCTTCTGGCTAACCACATGGTAGATCATATTATTGCTTCACATCTTGGCGTTAACCCGAGACTGAACGAACAGTTCGCTGACGGTACTCTGACTTATACACTGGTTCCCCAGGGAACACTGGCAGAGAAGCTGAGAGCTGCAGCTTACGGACTGGGCGGCGTTCTGACTCCGACCGGACTGGGAACACCCATGGAGAAGAACGATGACGGTACGATGGCTAAGGACGAGCTGGGCAGAGAAAAGATGACTGTTACGATCGACGGCAAGGAATTCCTGCTGGAGAGACCTCTGCGCGCAGACTACGCTCTGCTGAGAGCAACTGTTGCAGATAAGTTTGGTAACTTCATGAGCGCTAAGGCTACTAAGAACTACAACTATCCGATGGCTGGATGTGCAGATCACACGATCGTTGCCACAGAGAAGGTAGCGGAGATCGGCGAGATGGATCCGGATTATTATGACATCGCTGGTGTATTAGTAGAGAGTGTTGTAGGAGGCGAACCAAAATGGCAGATATAAAAATCAAGGAGAGAATTGCTAAGAGAGTAGCAAAGGAACTGCACGACGGCGACGTTGTCAATCTGGGAATCGGTCTTCCTACCATGGTTCCGAATTTCATCCCTGAGGACGTTACGATCACCATCGATTCCGAGAACGGATTCGCTGGAATGGGAGATATGGTAACAGATCCTTCCAAGGCTGATGTTGACATCATCGACTCCGGAGGAAGCTATGTAACCGTACTGCCCAGAGTTAAGTACTTTGATACAGCGACAAGCTTCGGTATCATCCGCGGCGGACACGTTGATGAGACAGTACTGGGAGCTATGCAGGTTGCTGAGAACGGCGACCTGGCGAACTGGATCATTCCGGGCAAGAAGGTTGCCGGCATGGGCGGAGCGATGGATCTGGTAGTTGGAGCCAGAAAAGTAATCATCGCAATGACTCATACCCAGAAGGGCAATCCGAAGATCCTGGAGAAGTGTACACTTCCTCTGACTGCGCAGAAGTGCGTTAACATGATCATCACAGAGATGGGCGTTATGGAAGTAACTCCGGAAGGCATCGTTGTTACCGAACTGCATCCGGATTACACCAAGGAAGACATTCAGGCAGCAACGGGCTGCAAGCTGATCTTCTCACCGGATCTGAAGCCGATGGAAGAGGAGTAATTCCCCGAATCGATAATAAATAAAAGAGGCTGTCTCAGAAGGCTGATTATACCTTTTGAGGCAGCTTTTTTCGTGGAACAAAGCCCTGACCGGCCGTTGCTCGATCCGTCTTTGCGTTTACTGTCCAGGATGGCCAGACTGATCCATGACTGCAGAAAGAAATGCGTCCAGCGACTTCCCGTCCGGGAACATGGCGCGGGCGCTGACAGGCGAGCCGCCGCCCTTTCCGCCGAACGCCCCGGCATGGGCCTTAACGGCCGCGCCTGCGGCGCGGCCTTCCGCCCCGTCCGACAAGAGGATCGCCGTATGGGCCGGCTCGCATACCAGCGCGGCGAGCCCGGTCAGGCGGTCCTTCAGATTCTTGCTCAGGTTAAAGAGATCATCCACAGAGAGATCACTGCTGCGGTACACATATCCCGGCTTCAGCTCAGCGAGGATCCGCTCCGTCTCATGGTCGATCACCTGCCGGCGGAAGGACGCCAGTTCCCTGCGCAGTTCTTCCTCGTGGGCGACCTGAGCGTCGTATTTCGCCAGCAGTTCGTCATAGCCGGAAGACAGCCGGACAGAAAGATCATAGAGGATGTTGAACTGCTCCTCATAATGCTTCAGGGCACGGGCGCCGCAGTCGAAATAAATGCGGGACATGCCTTTGTTCGGTTCAATCTTATATATCTTCAGGAGCCCGACCTGGCCGGTAGAAGAAGGATGGGTGCCGCAGCAGGGGCAGCAGTCCATGGCATGGGCCGGGTCGCCCACCGTGACCACAGAAATATCCTCATCAATAGCCAGGGCTTTGCGCAGGGGGTAGGCAGCCGCTTCCTCCGCCGTCTGGAAATAGTCTGTCCGGACCGGAAGGTCAGCCGTGATCACCCGGTTGGCTTCCCGTTCGGCTTCCTGTGCCATGACCCAGGTCATGCGGTCCGGACGGTTGGAAACAGCCGGCGCGTCCATGGGCGGCCAGGAAGGGGCGGGACGTTCACCGGACGATGCATCAGCTGCGTCCGCGGGCAGAGGAAGGCCCCAGGCAATATCTATGGTAATGTGATCTTCGCCCATGTGGAACCCCTTGTTTGTGCCGCCGAACAGCCGGTATACGGCACCGGATAAGATATGCTCTCCCAGATGACGCTGCATGTTGTCGAACCGGCGATCCCAGTCGATCTCCAGTGCAACATCCGCGCCGGGTGCCAGAACGTCAGCAGCGTTGCCCGCGACCCGGTGAATAACCGACTGGTCGTCTTCGCTGTCTGATACATCGTAAACAGAGTAAGTAAAATCACCATGTCTGATCGTCCCCGTATCACAGCTCTGGCCGCCGCCGGTGGGAAAAAATATGGTCTTATCGGTAGTGATTTCTGTAGACTGTCCATCGCAATTCGACGATAAAACAGTCGCCGTCAGTGTTCTCCTGTAAACTTCTTTTTGATAGATCCGTTCTGTTATCATTTTTCCTCCGCTGAAAATGAGCTGCCCTGTATTTATAAAAAAGTCTAAGAGGAAACTCGAACAAAAAATGTGGATAAGTCCCTCTTGACAAAAATCGAAACCGCCCGAAGGCAAGTGATTCCAATAAATACAGCTTATCAAGTTTTGCACATGCATATATGAATTAAATTGTATACAATCCGAGCGAACCCCGTGGAAAAGTCCATTAACCTTGAAATTTTTGGGCTTCGCTCGATGTTGAAAATCCTTGACGAATTTCGAACGCCTGTTTAATCTCCTGCGAACAGGAGAAAAGTTACCGCGAATTAATATAAGCTTTGGATAGATATTATTCTGACTTTACGCCGGCATTGCTTTGACGATCTGAGCTCCACAAGAACTGTCCGTGAGAGATTCCATTTCCATTCCAGATCTATTCCAGCTTGATCGCGTCGACGAACTCGCTGAACTCCGGGAAATCGCTGTTCAGATAGTGGATCAGCACCGGCTCGTTGAATTCATAGCTGTTTCCAATGACGATCCGGTCCCGCAGGGGACAGAGCCACAGGTCCAGTTCAATGCGCCGCAGGTTTTCCGCGGAGCTGCTGGCTGCCAGCATCTCGCCGCTGTCTCCGATGTGGATCACGCAGAAGACGTCCCCGTGCAGAAGGTAAAGGCTGGAATCCACGTGGCTGTTGTCTTTGTTGTATATAACAAATGTCCGTCCGTCGTGTTCCTCGGTAACCATGGCTCTGCGCAGAACGGGCAGTGCGGAGCGCTGAAAGTCCTCCGGTTCGCCGCTGAACACGTACTGAGCGACATATTCCGGGCGGGACAGGTTCATATGAGCTTCCACATAGGTGAGCGCCAGCCGGGATACCAGGTTCCAGCTCTGGACGGAAAGACCGTCGAATGTAAGCTCAAGTACAATAATATAGTAACCGTCCGCGTCGATGACTGCTTCGCAGGAACAAAGCCCTGACGTGCCCTGGAGCCGGACTCTGTTGCGGTAGAGCGTACCCGCCGGCAGATCCGGCAGGATATCCATCTGAGCCATGGCAGAGGGGTAATCATAGGCGTACTCCTCGCTGAGAAGAAGGGAAGCTCCTTCGTAGTCCCTGCCTGTAAGGCGCATAACGAAATAATTCGCCAGCATGTTCCTGGTCGTAATCGTCTCGGAGCAGTGCAGCATGAGCTGGCGGGCTTCCTCTGCAGTAAGGCTGCCATCCATATCCATAAGGAAAAGGTAGCTTGAGGGATTATCGGGCAGCTCCAGACCGTTGTTCCGGTTATACCATACGAAGCGCTGCAGCAGATACACCGCCTGCTTCTGGCTGATGGGCACCTTCCGGGAGCCCAGCCCGCCGATGAAGGAAAGCTCCAGGTCCCGGCGCTCCTCGCCGTCCTCCCCCTCGTACTGTTCGCACCGGGTCAGGCCGTCTCCTTCAAAGTCATAATAAAAATACTGCCACAGATCCTCTGGCTCGCTGACGGCATCGGACGTGTCATCTTCTTTCCGGCTCCAGCGGATGCAGGATACGACAACGCCCATCAGTCTTGAGCTTGTTGCCCAGGCCTCGGAAAAGTGCCGTCTGCCGGGTTCCGTCGTCTCTGCAAGCCCGCCCGGGATCACCTGCAGGTAAGGTCTTTGTTCAGACAAAATACATATCCCTCCAATTCATAGATAACAGAAAGTATACTCGTTTTTGACAAATAAGGCAACATTGTATATTGACGATGCCGTTCTAATCAGTATAATCGAATAAGAATCGAGCCGCGGCGGGTTCTGAATCTGCAGGCGGCGTTAACTGAAATAATCCTTATCAAGAGCGGCGGAGGGAATAGGCCCTTTGAAGCCCGGCAACCTGGAGCTGTTATTTATACATGACAGCAGGCAAGGTGCTACATCCTACAGAATAATTCTGAAAGATGAGGAGTGCACAGAATGAACATGCCTCTTCTTTCTGCATAGAAGAGGCTTTTTTCTGCTCTGCCCGGGGCGAGAGGCTGGACGGACAGAAGATAAGGGTTTAAGGGAGAGGACGGGATCACCGGCGCGGCCGGTTCCTGGCCGGAAAGGAGCAATAATATAATGAAACGTTTATTCACATCAGAATCCGTTACAGAAGGCCATCCTGATAAGATGTGCGACCAGATCTCTGATGCGGTTCTGGACGCGATCCTGGCCCAGGATCCCCACGGCCGTGTTGCCTGCGAGACCACGACGACCACAGGTTATGCCATGGTAATGGGTGAGATTTCCACGAACTGCTATGTAGATATTCCCAAGGTAGTAAGAGGCGTCATCGCTGACATCGGATATACCAAGGCTGCCTATGGATTCGACGCGGAGACCTGCGCGGTACTGAGCGCCATCGACGAACAGTCTTCCGATATTGCCATGGGCGTAGATGACGCGCTGGAGCACAAGGATGGAACCATGCAGGATGAGGCAGAGGCTATCGGTGCCGGAGACCAGGGCATCATGTTCGGATACGCCTGCACAGAGACGCCGGAGTACATGCCTGCTCCCATCGAGTATGCCCACAAGCTGGCTATGCAGCTGACCAGGGTTCGCAAGAACGGTATGCTTGATTATCTGAGACCGGACGGCAAGACCCAGGTCACGGTAGAATATGACGGGGATAAGGTGAAGAGGATCGATACCGTCCTGATTTCCACGCAGCACGATCCCGATGTGACCCAGGAGCAGATCCGCGAGGATATGATAAAATATGTGATCAAGCCGATCATCCCCGCAGAGCTTCTCGATGATCAGACGAAGTACTTCGTCAATCCCACCGGACGTTTCGTTATCGGCGGACCCCACGGGGATTCCGGACTTACAGGCCGCAAGATCATCGTTGACACCTACGGCGGATATGCCCACCACGGCGGCGGCGCATTCTCCGGCAAAGATCCTACCAAGGTAGACCGCTCCGCTACTTACGCAGCAAGATATGCTGCCAAGAATCTGGTAGCGGCAGGATATGCTTCCAAGCTGGAGATCCAGCTGGCTTACGCCATCGGCGTTGCCAGACCCGTATCCATCATGGTCGACACATTCGGCACCGGTGTTATTGACGATGAGAAGATCGCGGATATCGTTGCGGAGCACTTCGACTTCCGTCCGGCTGCGATCATAGAGAACATGGACCTGCGCCGTCCGATCTACCGTCAGACCGCGGCATACGGCCACTTCGGAAGAACAGACATCGATGTTCCCTGGGAGCATCTGGACAAGGTGGATGAGCTGAAGGCTGCGCTGGCACAGGCCAGATAAATAATCATCCGGCGCGTAGATTCTTACTTGCAATGGCAGAAAAATAGAAGTAAAATAGTGACCTAAGAGGGGGCGGAACAGACAGGAGTGATCCTGCCTGTATCTGCCCCCTGTTTAATACTCAGATAATTACTGCATATAAACAGGTCCGGCCATGCGGCAAGCGTTACAAGAGGCACGGGCATGGAAAGCCGCAGTGGAAGGAGATTTTATGGGACTTAAGGTGCTTAAATTCGGCGGATCATCCGTAGCAGACGGGATTCAGCTGACCAAGACGAGAAATATTATAGAGGCGGATCCGGACCGCCGGTACGTTGTAGTATCCGCGCCGGGCAAGCGGTTTGAGATCGACAACAAGGTAACGGACCTGCTGTATCTCTGCTATACACACATGGAGCAGAACCTGCCCTACGATCAGGTTTTTCAGGTGATCGCTGACCGTTTCACCGCAGAGTGTCTTAATCTGGATATCGACGTGGATCTTCAGGGCGAACTGGACACGATTATGGACAACATGAAGAAGGGATGCAGCCGCGACTATATCGCAAGCCGGGGCGAATACCTTTCCGCCATCGTGACGGCCGCGTATCTTGGCGTGGATTTCGTTGACACGGCGAACCTGATTTTGTTCGATAAGAAAAACCGCCTGCTGGAGGAAGAAACGAACGAGGCGCTCTCTGAGGAGCTGGCGAAGCACGAGCGGGCCGTTATCCCCGGATTCTACGGCAGCTCCGCGGAGACAGGGGAGATCGTCACATTCTCCCGGGGCGGCTCAGATATAACCGGCGCTCTCGTTGCCCGTGCCACCAAGGCAGATGTTTATGAGAACTGGACCGACGTGTCGGGATTCCTGATGGCGGATCCCCGCATCGTCAAGGATCCCCGTCCCATCGACCGCATCTCCTATAAGGAACTGCGGGAGCTGTCCTACATGGGCGCGTCTGTCCTCCACGAGGATGCCATATATCCCTGCCGCACGGCGAACATCCCCATAAACATCCGCAACACGAATATCCCGGACGATCCGGGCACGATCATCACAGCGGATGTGGAGATCAGCGACCGGGTGGTCACGGGCATCGCGGGCAGCAAGGACTTCGCCGTTATCGCGATTTATAAGAATATGCTGAGCAAGGAGAAGGGCTTCTTCCGCCGGCTGCTGATGATCCTGGAGGATTTCAACCTCAGTCTGGAGCACATGCCCACGGGCATAGACACGGTGTCCCTGGTTATATCCAACAAAGCCATAGACGGTCGTCTTGACGAGATCGTGGACGAGATCCAGTCCCAGCTCAAGCCGGACAACATTGAAACATTTGAAGATATCTCACTGATCGCGACGGTGGGCGCGGGCATGAGCTTCCGCTCCGGCGTTTCTGCTACATTGTTCACGGCTCTTGCGGAAGCGGGCGTCAATATCCGAATGATCGACCAGGGCTCTTCCGAGATGAATATCATCGTCGGCGTAGCCACAAGTGATTTTAACAAAGCCATCCGCGCCATTTACCAGGCATTTGCCTGATGGTTTTCTGCGGTGGTTCTTCCCGTATGCAGTTCTGCGGGACCGTCCCTTTTGCTCTGGGCCGGTCCCGTCCTGATTTTTTGACGGCTCTTGCGGAAATATGATACTTTATTGTATAATATAAGAAAAGTCTAAAGGGGTGGCAGCTATGAAGAAATTAGTAACAATCAGCCGTTCTTACGGCAGCGGCGGCAGACTGATAGGCAAGTTGGCGGCGGAGAAGCTGGGCGTGCCTCTGTATGATAAGGAACTGATCGATTACGCGGCGGAACGCAGCGGACTGTCAAGAGATATCATAGAGTCTGCGGAGCTGAGAGCAAAGAGCAGCTTTACCTATACGCTCCAGTCGGCGATCAGCTATGCGGATACAGTAACGGGCGAGCCTATATCTATGAATGAGAAGCTCTTCCTGACCCAGTTTGATATTATCGAGCAGATCGGAGAACTGGGTGAGGGCGTCATCGTCGGCCGGTGCGCTGATTACATCCTGAAGGAGATCCCGAACGTGACCAACGTGTTTATTTATGCGGAGCTTCCGGACCGGATCAGGCGGTGCACAGAGGTTTACGGTGACGATCCAGATACGGTCAAGAAGAAGATCGCGACCTATGACAAGGCACGGGCGAATTACTATAATTATCACACCTGCCAGAAATGGGGCGATTACAGCAATTACAATCTCAGCCTGAACAGCAGTTATATCAGCGAGGAGGCCGCAGCGGACCTCATCGTGGAATATGTTAAGACGCGGGCGTACCGCTAGAATGGAGGGTATCATGGGTAAGATGAGCAGGAGTAAAGCAGACCAGGGCAATAACGGCATGTCCACAGCCGGGAAAGTAGCCCTTTCTGTCATCGGCGTTGGCTTCGTTACAGGCGTCACCCTTGTTGTGGGACTGGACCGGATCATGAAGAAAATCTTCGTGAACGAGGACTGGCCCGATGAGGAGTGGTCCAGCGATGACTGGGCGGATGAGGATTTGGAGAAATAGAGCCGACAGCAGCGCAGTAAAAACAGCAAAAGGAAAAGGGACAGTACAGGGATTCTGAACGCTCTGAACCGTCCCTTATTTTATTATGCGGAATATCACTGTCCTGCGGAAAATACGGCAGGACTACTTGCTCGCGATGACCTCGATCTCGATCTGGGCGCCCTTGGGCAGCGCGCCGACCTGGAACGCGGAGCGGGCAGGGTAGCTGCCTTCCGTAAAGTATTCGGCATATACCGCGTTCATTTTGGCGAAGTCGCCCATGTCTGCCATGAAGCAGGTGGTCTTGACTACGTCGTCCAGGGTAAATCCGCCCTCTTCCAGGACAGCCTTCAGGTTGGCGAAGACCTGCCTTGTCTGTTCCTCAATGCCTCCGGAAACCAGCTCGCCGGTCGCGGGATCCAGGGGGATCTGGCCGGATGTGATGATGCGGTGCTCGTCGAGAACGATAGCCTGGGAATAAGGTCCGACTGCTGCGGGCGCCTTGTCAGTTGCTACGATTTTCTTCATATTGTGCCTCCTCTTATTTCTTGGAACAAATCCATATCTGACTCTATTATACAGCATCTCAGCCTGGATTCTTAACTTTGGATAAAATAATTTTCTGCATGATTGACAAGGAAAACAAAAGGAGTATAATACATGGCAACGATAAATATTAACAACGTTAAATATTAGCGATGGAAATAATTAACGAGAATAAATGCCCGGAACCGAAATACGGGCAGAGAAAGGTGAATGAACGTGGATAATACATTAAGCAGCGGCCAGAAGGACATGATGGAGGCAGCGGGGAAGTTCCGGCGGATCCGCCTTTGTACCCTCACTCCCTGGCTCAGCCATGGCGAGTGGTATGTGATGGAGAATATGGATTTTCTGATACAGCAGCACCCGGGCAGCAAGGTAAGGGTGTCCGACCTTGTGCGGAACATGCGCGCCCCGGCGCCGGCCGTATCCCGAACACTGCGCCGGATGGAACAGAAAGAGATGCTTGTGCGGACCACGGATCCGGAAGACCGCCGCAATACCATCATCAGCATGACGCCCGCGGGACAGGAGGCAATGGAAGAGTGCGCGGAGATCCGGGAGGAATATATGGCGGCCGTGAGGAAACGATACGGAGAGGAAGAATTCTGCCGGCTGGCAGAAGAACTGAAGCGGTTCGCAGAGATTTCGGAAGAGGAACTGCGGCGCCTGCAGAAAAAGAATGAGGATAACGGAGGCAATCATAGCAAATGAAGAATCTTATAAGGAACATTCTTCCCTACTGGAAGACGGTGCTGATCCTGCTGCTGATGCTGCTCGTCCAGGCATACTGTGACCTGGCGCTGCCTCAGTATACCCAGGATATCATCGATGTGGGGATACAGAATAAGGGAATAGAACATATTTTGCCCACTGAGATGACGGCGGAGGATTACAACGCGCCGATGGCAGTAATGACAGACAGTGAGAAGCAGGCATGGCAGAACGCCTATGAGAAAGATGGCAGCGTGTATGTCCTGAAGACGGATGACGAGGAGCAGCTGGATAAACTGGATGATCAGCTGCTGACGCCTGTCGTGCTGAGCTACCAGATGGAACAGATGGAGGCGGTCCAGCGCAGCGGTGACGCAGCCGCGGCGGAGAAGGCGCGGAAAGCGGCAGAGCAGGCGGGCTTCGCCAGCGTGACATCGCTGGATGAGGGCAGGAAGCAGATCGATAAACTGAGGGCGTCCGGCGCAGGCCAGACGATCCATGCCATGGGCATAGCCTTTGCTGCCTCTGCGGAGAAGAACGCGGGGGTGGATGTAGATGGGAATCAGACTCACTATCTGTGGATGCAGGGAGCCCGGATGATGCTGATGACGCTTCTGATGTTTGCGGCGGCAGCTGTCGCATCCCTTGTTGCGGCCCGAATCGGTGCGGATATCGGGCGGGACCTGAGAGGCCGGGTATTCCGGAACGTCATCGGTTTTTCCAATGCGGAGATGGACCAGTTCAGCACCGCGTCACTCATTACAAGAGCGACAAACGACGTGCAGCAGGTGCAGATGGTCAGCACCATGCTGCTGCGGATGGTGCTCTACGCGCCGGTCCTTGGTATATGGGGCATCGTCAAGGTCGCTCAGACAGGCGCTCATATGAGTTATATCATCGCACTGGCGGTACTGATCCTTGTGGCTTTTGTTCTGGTACTCATGTCCGTGACCATGCCGAAGTTTAAGATCATGCAGAAACTTGTGGACGGGGTGAACCTGGTAAGCCGGGAGATCCTGACCGGCCTTTCCGTCATCCGGGCCTTTGGCAGGGAGAAGCAGGCGGAGGAGCGGTTCGACGGCGCCAATACAGAACTGATGAAGACCCAGCTCTTTACGAACCGGGTCATGGCGCTGATGCAGCCGTCCATGATGCTGATCATGTACGGTCTGACCGTCATAATCACATGGGTATCAGCGAAACGCATAGACAGCGGAGCACTGCAGGTGGGAGCCATGACGGCATTTATCACTTATTCCATGATGATCGTTTTCTCTTTCCTGATCATCACCATGATGTCCATACTGCTTCCGAGAGCCGGCGTAGCGGCTGACCGTATTGAAGAGGTCATCCAGACCCATTCCTCGATCGAGGAAGATGCGCATCCGGAGGATATACAGAATGCCCGGGGCCTGATAGAGTTCGATCATGTCAGTTTCCGTTATCCCGGCGCGGAACACGATGTGCTGACGGATATCGACTTCCGGGCGGAGCCTGGAAAGACGACGGCCATCATCGGCAGTACCGGTTCGGGGAAGACTACACTTGTGAATCTGATCCCCCGTTTTTTTGACGCAACGGAAGGCCAGGTGAAGGTGGACGGTCAGGATGTAAGGAAGCTCAGGCTGAAGGAACTCCGGGGCGAGATCGGCTTTGTTCCCCAGAAGGGCGTACTGTTCTCCGGGACCATCGCCAGCAACATCCGCTTCGGAAAGGAAGAGGCGACGGAGGAGGAGATCACCCGCGCTGCGGAAACGGCCCAGGCTATGGAATTTATCAGTGAGAAGGAACAGGGCATGGAAAGCGGCATATCCCAGGGCGGAGGCAACGTCTCCGGCGGCCAGAAACAGAGGCTCGCCATTGCCCGGGCCATCGCAAGAGATCCGAAGATCCTCGTATTTGACGACAGCTTCTCTGCCCTCGACATGAAGACAGACGCCGCGCTGCGCCACGCCCTTGAGCAGCAGTCCGGCAGTGTGACGACCATCATCGTCGCCCAGCGGATCAGCACGATCCTGCATGCGGACCAGATCCTGGTCCTGGATGAGGGACGGATCGTGGGAAGGGGCACTCATGATGAACTGATGGAGAGCTGCGAGGTCTATCAGCAGATTGCAAGGTCCCAGCTGTCCGCAGTAGAACTGGAGGCGGTATAAATGGAAGAGAATATAAGAGAAAATAATGAGGCGCAGAACCGCCGTCCGAACCGGCGGCGGGGTCACGGACCGGGAAGCGCCATGGCACCGGTCGAGAAACCGCAGAATTTCCGCAAGGCCCTGGGGGATCTGCTTCGGTACCTGGGCAGTTATCGGTTTGCCGTGTTTGCCGTTATTATTCTGACCATTGGTTCTACAGTGTTTTCTGTTGTGGGACCGAAGGTCCTGGGGGGCGCTACCACGGAGCTCGCTAATGGACTGATGAAGAAGATCACCGGCACCGGCGGCATAGACTTTGGCGAGATCGGCAGGATCCTGACGATCACCATGGCTTTGTACGCGGCGAGCTCAGTATTCCTGTTTCTGGAAAACTGGATCATGAGCACCGTGACCCAGAAGATCTCATACAGGCTGCGCCGGGAGATCGCGGAGAAGATAAACCGGATGCCCATGAAGTACTTTGAGAGCCGTCCCTACGGCGACGTGCTGTCCCGGATCACCAACGATGTGGATACCCTGGGCAACGGGCTGAACCAGAGCATTACCATGATCATTGAGGCTCTGGCGACGATTATCGGCACGATCGTCATGATGCTGACGATATCCACCCTCATGACGGGCATTGCGCTGATTACCATTCCCCTTGCGGCTGTTCTGCTGTTTGCCATGATCCACTTCTCCCAGAAGTATTTCCAGACGCAGCAGAATTATCTGGGCAAGATCAATGGGCAGGTGGAGGAAAATTTCGCCGGCCAGCTGGTGATCAAGGCATTTAATAAGGAAGATGACATCATAAAGACATTCGACGAGACCAACGACGTGCTCTACGACAGTGCGTGGAAGTCCCAGGCTCTGTCCGGGATCATGCGCCCCCTGATGATGCTCGTAGGCAACCTGGGGTACGCGGGCGTCGCCATCAGCGGCGGGATGCTGGCTATCCGGGGCGCCATCGGCATCGGTGATATTCAGGCATTCATCCAGTATGTAAAGAACCTGACGGACCCGATCGCCCAGGTTGCCCAGATCATGAACCAGGTGCAGTCCATGACGGCTGCTTCCGAGCGGGTGTTCGAGTTCCTCGGCGAAGAGGAAGAGGAACAGGTCCCGGAGGATGCCGTTCAGCTGGAGCAGGCGGAGGGAGCGGTCCGTTTCGACCATGTCCGCTTCGGCTATGATCCGCGGCAGATCATCATTAACGATTTCAGCGCAGACGTGAGACCTGGCCAGAAGATCGCCATCGTCGGACCTACGGGCGCGGGCAAGACCACCATGGTCAAGCTGCTCATGCGGTTCTATGATGTGAATTCCGGCAGCATCACTCTGGACGGGGTGGATATCCGCCGCATGTCGCGGCAGGAACTGCGATCCCACTTCGGTATGGTGCTCCAGGACACGTGGTTGTTTTCTGGTCCGATCATGGAGAATATCCGGTTCGGCCGGCCGGACGCCACGGATGAGGAGGTCATCGCCGCGGCGAAGGCGGCAAGAGCGGATCATTTTATCCGGACGCTGCCCGGCGGATATAATATGGTGATCAACGAGGACGCGACGAACGTCTCCGCAGGCCAGAAGCAGCTGCTCACCATAGCGCGGGCGATCCTTGCGGGGAACAAAGTCCTGATCCTCGATGAGGCCACATCATCGGTCGATACCCGAACAGAAGAACAGATCCAGGAGGCAATGGACAATCTGATGGAAGGACGGACCAGTTTCATCATTGCTCATCGGCTGTCGACGATCCGGAATGCGGATCTTATACTCGTGATGAACCACGGCGATATCATCGAGCAGGGGAACCACGAGGAACTGCTGGCTGCCGGCGGATTCTACGCGGATCTGTACAACTCCCAGTTTGAAGATGCCGAAGAGAACGCGGGCTGACCAGTCAGGGCTTTGTTCCCGGAGCGGCAGAGGCTCTCCGGTTGTAACGCTGTGCATTCTGTGATATTCTTAATACGGCGGTATCATCAACCGCCGCAGCAGAAGCGGTCTCATTCGACCGCAGAAGAAAGGAATGAATCAAATGACAGAAAACAAGAAATCAAAGGGAACGTATTATATTACGACCCCCATCTATTACCCGAGCTCCAACCTGCACATCGGGCATACTTACTGTACGGTCATGGCAGACGCCGTGGCCAGGTTCAAGCGCCTCCAGGGATATGACGTTCATTTCCTGACTGGCACGGACGAGCACGGGCTGAAGATACAGCAGATCGCCGAGAAGAAGGGCGTCACGCCTCAGGAATATGTGGATGAGATCGTAGCGGGCGTCAAGGACCTGTGGAAGACCATGGAGATCTCCTATGATGACTTCATCCGCACCACGGAGCCCAGGCACGTGAGCCGGGTCCAGGCAATTTTCAACAAGATGAATGAGAAGGGCGATATCTATAAGGGAACCTATGAGGGATGGTACTGCACGCCCTGCGAGTCTTTCTGGACAGAGAGTCAGCTTGTAGACGGCAAGTGTCCCGACTGCGGGCGGCCGGTGCAGAAAGCCCATGAGGAGGCATATTTCTTCCGTCTTTCCAAATATCAGGACCGGATCCTGGAGCTCTTTGAGAAGAACCCGGATTTCCTCAAGCCGGATACCAGGCGGCATGAGATGGAGGAGTTCGTCAAGCAGGGACTGGAGGACCTGTGTATTTCCCGTTCTACGTTTGACTGGGGCATCCAGGTGCCTATCGATCCGAAGCACGTCATCTATGTATGGCTGGACGCACTGACGAACTACATCACTGCCCTGGGCTATCCCGATGATCCGGCGCTGTTTGAGAAGTACTGGCCGGCGGATGTCCACCTGGTGGGCAAGGAGATCGTCCGGTTCCATTCCATCATCTGGCCGGCGATGCTGATGTCCCTCGATCTTCCGCTTCCGAAACAGGTCCTCGGACACGGCTGGCTGCTGATCGACGGCGGCAAGATGAGTAAGTCCAAGGGCAATGTTGTGGATCCGGTGGTCCTGATCAACCGCTATGGAATTGACGCTCTCAAGTATTTCCTGCTTCGGGAGTACACTTTCGGCCAGGACGGTGTATTTACCAATGAGGTCATGCTGAAGAGGATGAACTTCGACCTGGCCAACGACCTGGGCAACCTGGTATCGCGTACGACGGCAATGATCGAGAAATACTGCGGCGGCATCGTTCCGGATGCGTCGACAGAGGATGAGTTTGACCGTGATCTGGCTTCTATTGCTGTAGGAGTGGCGCCGAAGGTAGAAGAGGATATGGATCGTTTCGCCTTCAACCAGGCGCTGGAGAATATCTGGGTCCTCGTTCGCCGGGCGAACAAGTATATCGATGAGAAGACCCCCTGGCTGCTTGCTAAGGATCCGGAGAAGAAGGCGGAGCTGGATACCTGCATGCATAACCTGGCGGAAGCTCTGCGGATCATCTCTATCCTGATTTACCCCTATATGCATACCACCACGGAGAAGATCCGGGAGCAGATCGGCGCAGAGGGCGATATCGTCTGGGAGGATGCGTTCCGCTTTGACCTGATGGATCATAACAAGGTGGTTCGGGGAGACGCCATCTTCCCCCGCCTGGATATCGATAAGGAACTGAAAGAACTGGACGATCTGAAGAAGAAGCAGATGGAGGCTGCCGGCGTCGCTGTGGAGGAGAACATCCCCCTCAAGCTGAAGCCGGAGATCACCTATGATGATTTTGATAAGATCGATTTCCGCGTAGGAACCATTCTTTCTGCGGAGAAGCATCCCAAGGCGGATAAGCTGCTGGTGTTCCAGGTGAAGATGGGCACCGAGAAGCGGCAGATCATCTCCGGTGTAGCTGATGATTTCAAACCGGAAGATATGGTAGGCAAGAAAGTCATCGTTGTAGCGAACCTGAAGCCCCGCAAGCTCCGCGGTCTGGAGTCCAAGGGCATGCTCATGTTCGCGGAGACCGGCGAACGCTGTGAAATGGTGACGACCATCGCGGAAGACGGCAGTGTGGTGGACTGATGATGTTATTTGACGCACATGCACATATAAATGAGGAATCCTATTCGGAGGAAGACCGGGTCAGGCTGGCTGCGGCGATTGAGGCGTCCGATGTAGCATATGTTATGGACGCGGGGAACAATCTCCCCGCATCCATTCAGGCGGTCCGCGACGCGGCGGCTTACAGCTGGTGCTACGCAGTGGTAGGGGTCCATCCCCATGACGCGAAGGACATGGACGAGGAGATGCTCGAGGCGATCCGGCGGCTTGCGTCGGAGCCGAAGGTCTGCGGCATTGGGGAGATCGGTCTGGATTTCTTCTATGACAAGTCCGAGAGGGATACCCAGCGGTACTGGTTCCGCCGGCAGATCCAGCTGGCTAACGAGCTGCGTCTGCCCATCGTGATCCACAGCAGGGACGCGGAGCAGGAGACCATGGATATCCTGAAGGAAGAAGGGGCGTTCACGGCGGAGCGTCAGTCCTGGTTTCCCCGGAGACCGTCGCCGGACGGGGATCCGATGGGACTGCCTGACAGCCGCGTTCTGATCCACTGCTTCTCGGGCAGCGCGGAGACTGCACAGCAGTACGTGAAACTGGGAGCGACCATATCCATCTGCGGGCCGGTGACGTTCAAGAAAAGCCGGAAGCTTGTGGAGGTGGTCCAGAATACACCCATTGAGTTCCTGACGGTGGAAACGGATTCGCCTTACCTGACGCCGGAGCCATTCCGGGGCCGGCCGAATATGTCCCCTTATGTGGAACATGTTGCCCGCCGGGTGGCAGTGCTGAAGAACATTCCCTATGAAGAGGTCTGCCGCATCACATGCCGCAATGCCATGCGATTCTATGGTATAGAAGAATGATCTGAAAACCCCTTCGTCATACGGGTGTATCGGGTGTATAATAATGAGGACGAATAAATAAAAAATATTCGATTTCTTTTTCATGGAAAACTATTAATGATAAAACGGCGCATGCGTTGCAATTACACGCCTGCGCCGTTTTTGCGTCAGAAATGATACCCAATTTCGGTGTATATGCTTTTTTTACGCCCTGTGATAGGATAATAACACAGACAGTGAAATTGTGAGAACAATATTACGATTAGTGTCGCGAACAGCGTTTATTTATTTATCTTGTCGGAGGGTGAAATGATTTCATACGATCCATTCAGAGCCACAAAAGCGGAGAAACGGATTTCCACATATATGCTGAAGAACAAATACCGGATCTCCAATTCCGTCCTTTCGAGAATCAGAAATGATGAACCCATCAGCCTGCGGATGGTGAACGAACTGTGTATGATCTTTGAGTGTGACATCAGTGATATTGCCAGGTACGTACCGGATGAGGAGGAAAGGGAAGAATATCTGGAACATCTGGAGAGGAAACGGCAGGAAAGAGAACAGCAGGGTGAGTAGGCGTCCCGGCATGCCCGGTATTCAAGTTCCGCAAGGGCGGCTGCTGACTTTTTTGCAGACAGGAAAATCGCCAAAATCCAAAGCGTCAAAATGGTGGAAGTGTGTTATACTATCACCATGGTTGATAATGAAGTAGTTAATAATATAGTAAGCCGCTGTCTTATCAGCGCAAACCAGCACATTGTGATCGGTCTGTCCGGCGGACCGGATTCAGTGTGCCTTTTTCATGTTCTGCTGAAAATTTCCGGAGAGTGGAATCTCACGATCCACCCGGTCCATGTGAATCACCAGATCCGTCCGGAAGGCGCGGTCCACGACCAGAACTACGTTCAACGGATCACGGCGGAAAACGGCCTGGACTGCCGCGTCGTTACATTTGACTGCGAGAAGATGGCGGCGGAAACAGGGATGACAAGCGAGGAAGCCGGAAGGAAAATGCGCTACCAGGCCTTTGATGAAGAAGCATCCCGCATAGAGGCGTCCGGCGTGCCTGCGGACTGCATCCGCATCGTGACTGCCCATAACGCCGACGACCAGGCGGAGACGATCCTTCTGCGGCTCATTCGAGGGACAGGGACATCCGGCCTTGCGGGTATAGACTGGGAAAGAAGGAGCGAGAAAGGATACCGCATCGTGCGGCCGCTGCTTTCGGTCCGGAAGAAAGACGTCCTGGATTACTGCCGCAGCCACGGTCTGGATCCCTGCTTCGACGAAACAAACAACAAGCCTCTTTACGCCCGCAACAGGATACGTCTGGAACTCCTGCCTTACCTGGAGAAATATAATCCTTCCATACGCCAGTCGTTGCTGCGGCTGGGGGATATTGCAGCAGAGGAGAAGGCGTTTCTTGACGAAACGGCGGAGAAGGCGCTTGCAGAAGCGCGGAGGGACAGCGGTGCCGGAAGCGATGTGCGCCTGGACTGCCGCGCACTTCTTGCCCAGCCCGATGCGGTCCGCCACAGGGCCGTGCTTATGGCTCTGAAAGAGAGCGGGCTGACAGAGGATGCAGGGTATGAGCACCTGCAGCTCATCGACAGTGTCCTGCGTTCTGAGCGGCCCTCTGCCTCGGCGGATCTGCCCCGCGGATTCCGGGTGATAAGAGAATACGAAAACATCCGCATCTGCAGCGGCAGGCAGGAGCACGATTCAGGGGTCGTGAGTATCCATGTGAAGGTGGTGCCCAGGGAGAGTTTCTCACCCGGGGATTACAACAAAGGCCTGACCGCCTATTTCGACGCAGAGGCGCTGGAAGAGCGCTTTGGCGCAGATTTCAGGGAGCACATGACATTCCGGACACGCATGCCGGGCGATTATCTGCCCCTGAAGAAGGGCAGAAAGAAAATCCAGGATCTTCTTGTAGACGAACGGATCCCGAGAGGGGCAAGAGACTGCGTTCGGCTCTTTGCCTGCGGCAGTGAAGTGCTGTGGATACCGGAAGGAGGAAGCCAGGGGCTGGCCGGTGTGCTTAAACATGGGAAATACAGTCCCCGTTATCCGGTAAGTGAGGGGACAAAATTGGTATTTATTGTTGAAATCAGTACTGGCGCATGATAAAATTATATAGCCTTTTGTGGGCTGATAACAAATTTGCAATTGTGTATAAAAATAAAGGGGAAAACGGAGGATCAGAGCATTGAAGCGATTCACTAAGAATATCATCATTTACCTGGTGATCTTCGGCCTTGTCCTGGGAGCGGCGGTCATGTACCGGGGCGGTTCCGGTCATTCGGCGGAGAAAGTCAAGTATTCCACCATGGTGCAATACCTGAGCCAGGGAAAGGTTTCGGAGGTCAATATATCAGACAGCAAGGTCACGGCGCGTATCGGCACGGATCAGTATGTTTACTGCTATGCTACGAACATTGTGGACATGCAGTGGCTGGAAGAGAAGTATATATTTAAGGGCATCGCCAGCGGCAAGATCTCCTATGAGAGCAAACCGCCAAGTTCTGCCAACACCGTCCTGCAGCTGCTGCCTACGATCATCATGGTCATAGCGCTGGGCTTCCTGTTCTATCTGATGATGAACCAGGGGGGCAACGGCAAGGCGTTCCAGTTCGGCAAGAGCAAGGCCCGGATGTATAAGGGCGAAGGAAAGAAGATCACATTCGAGGATGTTGCCGGACTGAAGGAAGAGAAGGAGGAACTGGAGGAGGTCGTAGACTTCCTTAAGGATCCGCGGAAATACAGAGAGGTAGGCGCCCGAATACCCAAGGGCATCCTGCTCGTAGGTCCTCCGGGCACAGGAAAGACCTACGTATCCCGGGCTACGGCGGGAGAAGCAGGGGTGCCGTTCTTCACCATCAGCGGTTCCGATTTCGTTGAGATGTTCGTGGGCGTGGGCGCGTCCCGTGTCCGCGACCTGTTCGACCAGGCTAAGAAGAATGCGCCCTGCATCGTATTCATCGACGAGATCGACGCGGTCGGCCGCAAGCGCGGCGCAGGACTGGGCGGCGGAAACGACGAGCGGGAGCAGACGCTGAACCAGCTGCTCGTTGAGATGGATGGATTCGGCGAGAACTCCGGCATCATCATCCTGGCTGCCACGAACCGGCCGGATGTGCTGGACCCGGCGCTGCTGCGTCCGGGGCGTTTTGACCGCCAGATCGTTATAGGCATACCTGACGTCAAGGGAAGAGAAGAAATTATCCGGGTACATTCCAAAGACAAGCCTTTGTCAGAAGAAGTATCCCCGGAGATCCTCGCGAGACGTACGCCGGGATTTACCCCTGCGGATCTTGAGAACCTGCTGAACGAGGCGGCGCTGATCACAGCTCGCAGAAACGGCCGGAAGATCCGGATGGCGGAGATCGAGGAAGCGACGACGAAGGTCATGGCCGGACCGGCCAAGAAGAGCCGCGTCATCAGTGAGGCGGAGAAGAAGCTGACCGCATACCACGAGGCGGGACATGCCATCGTTATGCGCAGCATCCCGGGATCGGATCCGGTGCACCAGATCACGATCATCCCGAGAGGATCCGCGGGCGGATTCACCATGTCCCTGCCTAAGGAGGACAAATATTTCGAGACGAAACAGAACATGATCCACAGCATCATGCATCTGCTGGGCGGACGTGTGGCAGAGGCGCTGACGCTGGATGATATCAGCACGGGCGCCAGCAACGATATCCAGCGTGCTACGGATATTGCAAGGGACATGGTCACCAAGTACGGTTTCAGCGACAAGATCGGCCCGGTCAATTACAGCGATTCTGACGATGTATTCCTGGGCAGGGATTTCAGCAAGACCAAGGCATATTCTGAGGGTGTCGCCACGGAGATCGACGAGGAAGTGCGCCGGATCATCCGGGAATGCTACAGCAGGACGGAATCCATACTGAAGGACAACATGGACAAGCTGGAGGTCGTGGCCAAGGCGCTGATGCGCGTAGAGACGCTGGACGGCGAGCAGTTTGAGGAACTGTACAGCGGAAAGATCAACGATGAGGAGCTGGAGCAGCAGGTTCGGGAGAAGGAAGAAGAGATCCGCCGCCAGAATGCTGCGGAGGCTGCGGAAACGGAGAGAATTCGCAAGGAAGAAGCGGAGAAGCTCGCTGCGGAGCTGGCAAAGTACGACACCGATTACCTGAATGATGAGGAGCCGGCTGACGCGGAAGAACAGGAGGCCGGCGAACTGACGGAAGGAGAAGAACCGTCGTTGGGCGCTGCTTCGGAGGCAGAAGCTGCGGCGGATGAAGCTGCTGAGGCAGATGATCCGGACGAAGCGGAAGGACCGGAATATCACGTAACGGTGGAAGAGCAGCCGGAGATTTCGGAAGAAGGAGCAGATGCTTCGGAAGAGCAGCCGGAGATTTCGGAAGGGGACCAGGAGGTCTCGGAGGAAGAAACAGAGACTGCAGATCATGCGATAGAGGGAACTGAGTCTGAAGAGGACGAAAACGGAGAGGAGACCGACAGACCTCAGGAGGATCAGGAAGGAAGGTAATACAGTGAAAGTTACAGTAAGCGATTGCCTCGGACTGGAAGTTTTTACTCCCAGTATCCTGGCTGCGGGCAGGAGCGGACTGTCTAACCGGGTCCGGACGGTGTCCGTGCTCGATGCTCCGGATGCGGATGCTGCCGCAGCAGAAAACGGAGTGAAGGAACAGCTGGTGCTGACGTCATTCAGCGGTGTGCGCTCGGATGATGAGAAGGCGCGGATCGTCACGGCCCTCGGCGGAGCCGGCGTGGCAGGCATCGTCGTTTTCCACCTGAAAGGCGAAGCTCCTGCCGTGCCCCGGAAGATACTGAGCGCTGCAGATGAGGCGGGGCTGCCCCTGGTCCTCATGCCGGAGAACAACTCGGCAGAATATGTTGATGTTCTCCAGCAGGTGATCGATAAGGTGTTTTACGGGGACAACTTCCGCAACGGACTGATAAACAACACGATATATCATCTGCTGGACTTTGAGCGGCACAGCAGTTTCCAGTCCGCACTGAAGGAAGCGGCGCTGAACAACGAGTTCCAGGTCGTGCTGCTGTCCAAGGATTTCAATCCGATTCTTACGGTGGAGACCCGGCAGCGCACCAGCGTGGCGGATGCCATTCGCCTGGGAAAAGAGCGGGATGTAGAAAAGTCAGGCGTCTATACGTTTATTGACGTAAACGGCGTGCTGACCTACTGGGGGCCGATCTCCATAGAAGGGGAGAAATATTTCCTGCTCATCGTAGATAACGATGACAACTATTCCGCCAGCGAGATCACCAAACTGGCAGAGATCATCGAACTGGCAATGGGCATGTGGAAATTTACACCGGAGCGGGACGCCCGGGCAGAATTTATCAAGGCTCTGCTCCGCTCAAATAAGAGCCTCGCTTATTCTCTGAAGGATGAGCTGGGCATTGTCAGCAGCAATATCCTCAGCGTATTCTATGCCAAGGGCATTAATACCACAAGCGGAAACGCGATCATCGCGGAACTGGAAAAGTCAGAGAATATTGAGGTCATGCGCATCAATGAGGGCGAGGAGACCTACGGTGTTATTCTGAAAAACGGGGAGAAACCGCCCGATGCGGATACATCGCAGAAATCCAGCGTTCTTCATTTGTTTGACCGTCTGAAGGAAGGAAACAAGACGGTCCGCATCTTCCACGCCACAGGCATAGACGGGATAGAGGGCGCCGGAGACGGATTCCGCCTGATCAGCGAGACATGGACTTATGTGGAGAGTGTATTCCCCTATAAGAGAGTGTTCACCAAATATGAGCTGGCCCTTGTTTCCAACTGCATCAACCTGCAGGTCCAGGGCGGGTACCTGAAGAAAAATTATATGGATCTGCTGGAGCCCTTCAAGCGGGAAGTAGGGGAGAACAAGGCAAGACAGCTGCTTGAGACTCTGGAGACCTTCGTCCTTGATGCCGGTATGAACAGCAGCAAGACAAGCGTTTTCATGGGGATCCATACGAACACCGTACAGTACCGCCTGAAGAGGATCAATGAGATACTGGGCGCGGAGATTACCGGAAACCGTGTGATTCCGGGTCTCACCATGGCCCTGGCACTGAAGAGACTGGAGAGAGTCGTTAAATAAAGGAGTTATGTTACTAGCATTTGATATCGGAAACAGTAACACCGTACTCGGTGTATTCGCAGACGGGAAGTTACTTACGAACTGGAGAATAGAGACAGATCCCAATAAGAGCGCCGACGAATACGGCATGCTTGTCCGTCAGCTCTTCGATTATGAAGGGATGGACATGCGCAAGGTGCAGGATGTGATCATCTCAACGGTTGTACCCTCTGTATTATTCACTATGCAGCATATGGCTCAGAAGTATTTCCACCGCAGGGCCATCGTCATAGAGTCGGGGATCAAGACCGGTCTCATTATCAAGTACGACAACCCGAAGCAGGTGGGCGCAGACCGCATCGTCAACGCTGTGGCAGCCTACAATAAATATGGAGGACCGCTGATCATCATAGACTTCGGGACGGCAACCACATTCTGCGCGGTTACAGAGAAGGCGGAGTACCTGGGCGGCACCATCGCTCCCGGACTGAAGATCTCCTCCGAAGCGCTGTTTCAGAAGACGGCGATGCTGCCCAAGGTCGAACTGGAAGAACCGGGGCACACCATCTGCCGCAATACGATCCAGAGCATGCAGTCCGGCCTTGTCTACGGACACATGGGCCTTGTGGAATATGTCGTCCGCAAAATGAAGAAGGAACTGTCAGAGATGACCGATACAGATAAGCCAATAACGGTCGTTGCCACCGGCGGACTGGCATCAATGGTAGAAAGCGGCGTGGACTGCATCGACGTGGTAGACAAGATGCTGACCCTTGAAGGCCTGGATATCATTTACCGGAAGAACCGCAGATTCGGCAGGCACAGAAAAGAAAAAGAAATTGACAGTGAAAAAAGCACAGAAAAATAATATACTGGAGAAACCAGAGCAGAAACCGCTGACCATCGGAGATGTGACACTGGACAGCCCGTTTCTGCTGGCTCCTCTGGCGGGAATCACCGATGCTCCCCTGCGCCGGATATGCAGGCAGATGGGAGCATCTTTGACATATTCAGAAATGGTCAGCGCCAAGGGCCTTTTTTATAATGATAAAAAGACGGAGCAGCTTTTGTTCCTTTACGAGGATGAAGGTCCCACTGCATTCCAGATCTTCGGCAGGGAACCGGAGATCATCGCGTACGCCGCAGAAGCCCTGGACAGCAGGCCCAATGTCATCCTGGATATTAACATGGGCTGTCCGGTCCCTAAGATCGTAAAGAACGGCGAGGGCTCCGCGCTGCTCCAGGATCCGCCGTTGATTGAGCGCATTGTCTCCGCTGCGGCGACCCATACCCGTAAGCCGGTCACCGTCAAGATCCGCATCGGATTCGGGGGTCGTGTAAACGCAGTGGAAGCAGCTCGGGCGGCGGAAGCCGGCGGCGCTGCGGCCATAACCGTTCATGGGAGAACAAGGGAGCAGTATTACAGCGGAGCAGCGGACTGGGAGGAGATCGGACGAGTCCGTCAGGCAGTGAACATCCCGGTCATCGCCAACGGCGATGTAACAGATGCTGAGTCCGCCCGCGCCATACGGGAGCAGACCGGCTGCAGCCTGGTCATGATCGGCCGGGCGGCTATGGGCAATCCCTGGATATTCCGGGATCTGGTCCGGCAGGAGCACGGACTTTCGCCGCTGCCTGCTCCGGATCTGCAAGATCGGATTGAAATGATGCTCCGCCAGCTTGCGGAACTGCGGGAACTGAAAGGCGACTATACCGCGGTCCGCGAGATGCGCAAGATCTGCGGCTGGTATCTGAAAGGCGTGCCCGGCAGCGCGGCATTCCGCGGGGCTGTCAACCAGATCACCGATCCGGAAGAACTTGTCGACACGATAATAAACATAGGAGCGCCCCGGGCGTGAATTATTAAAGGAGGAACAAAGCCCTGACCGGCCTGTTCCCGGAGAAAGGAGTTAAACACATGAAAATATCAGCAGTGAAACTGATGGAAAACGGCTACATGCTGCAGCCCTTCGCCTTCGGCGGAGAAGGCGCGGAGGGACTGGACCCTGCGGTCCGCTACCGTTCCAGCCTGCAGAACTACGTGATAGATACCGGAGATGAAGTCATCCTGGTGGACACCGGACTGCCTGACGGATACCCGGAGCAGGTGCCCGACGCCAAAACACCCCTCTTCATGGGCAATAAGATTTCCGATTATCTGGAAGCCTTGGAGAAGGCGGGATATAAGCCGGAGCAGGTTTCCCGGATCCTGATCACCCATAAGCACGGGGATCACACGGGAGCACTGAAGCACTTCTCGAACGCGAAGATCTACGCCTCCGCTGCAGAGGCAGAGGCGGACGAGCTGAAGCCCTATCCCAATGTGGTACCGGTAGAATTCACAGACGGACCCTATTATAATTTCCCCCGGTCCCAGAAGATCGCCGATGGCATTTATTATATCGAAGCTAAGGGACATACCACGGGAAACAGTATCGTCATCGTGGAAGACGGCGGTCTGTTCTACATGATCCACGGCGACATCACATACTGTGACGAGGCCCTGTATGCCAATAAACTGTCTGTTG
The DNA here is from genome assembly GCA_900315125.1 of uncultured Eubacteriales bacterium. GTDB lineage: Bacteria > Bacillota > Clostridia > Peptostreptococcales > Anaerovoracaceae > Aminicella. The sequence continues at coordinate 11,401 of OMXT01000080.1, read as the reverse complement.
TCTTTGAGGATGTAAAGGCAGCAAGAGAAACCCTGGACCGCGTCCGCCAGTTTATCTCCGAGCATCCCACCGTTTACTGCGGGACTCACACACCCCTGGGCTATGAGAACCTGGAGGCGAAGGCCGTGTGCGATCTGGACAATCCGCCGGAGGTCATCCCGCCGAAAGAAGCTGTTATTAAGGAAGCAACGGGCAAGTACGTATGCAGCATCTGCGGCTGCGTTTACGATCCGGCCGAGGGCGATCCCACCCAGGACATTCCCGCGGGAACGGCATTCGAGGACCTGCCGGAAGACTGGCACTGCCCCAGATGCAAACAGGGAAAGGACAGGTTCAGTCCGGCATAAAGGCATAGGTAAAAGACAGAAGAAGCCGAAGCAGCACGCGGGACGAAACCCGTTCAACCCGCTCAACAGAACGAATACAGAACGAAAAAAGGGACTGCCACGATCGGGCGGTCCCTTTTATCACCATCAGGTATGATTATTTGCCGAAATATCTCTTCAGCAGGCCTGCGAACGCTGCGCCGTGGCGAGCCTCATCCTTACACATCTCATGAACAGTGTCATGGATCGCATCCAGGTTCAGCTGCTTCGCCTTGGTAGCCAGTTCCTTCTTGCCCTTGCAGGCGCCGGCTTCCGCGTCAACACGCATCTGCAGATTCTTCTCTGTGGAGTCCGTCAGGACCTCGCCCAGCAGCTCTGCAAACTTGGCAGCGTGCTCAGCCTCTTCGTATGCAGCCTTCTCGTAGTACAGGCCGACTTCCGGATATCCTTCTCTATGGGCAACTCTTGCCATAGCCAGGTACATACCAACCTCAGAGCACTCACCCTCAAAGTTGGAACGGAGTCCCTCGATGATCTCGGGATCCACACCCTGTGCTACGCCGACAACGTGCTGGTCAGCCCACTCGATCTCGCCCTCGTCCATCTTAACGAACTTCTCAGCGGGAACCTTGCAGACAGGACATCTTTCTGGCGGCTGGTCGCCTTCGTGAACGTATCCGCATACGGAACATACCCATTTCATAATAATCTGCCTCCTTTGCCTTCAGGAAATGATTCCTGAATAACTAGAAATTTTCTTTCGCTCTTTATTATACTACAAAGCCCTGACCGGGTGGATAAAGAAATGAATAATTTGAGGAAATAATTGGATTGACGGAGTGTATTTACAAAAATCCAGGGTATATGGTACAATACCTGTGTTTGCATCCCGGAAACAGGGGTATAGAATTAAAAGCAAGGCGCCTCAGGGCGCTCCGGTAACATAAGAATAACAATAAGAAAGGAAATACAGCAATGGAAGAGAGAATCAACAGCGCACTGGACGAGATCAGACAGGTACTGAGAAGAGACGGCGGAGACATCGAACTGGTTGATGTAACACCGGAGAACATCGTAAGAGTAAGACTGCAGGGACACTGCGCAGGCTGCCCGGGTGCAAGAATGACCCTGAAGGGCATCGTTGAGCAGATCCTGGCTCAGGCAGTTCCTGAGATCAAGGGCGTTGAGGCAGTAGACTGATAGAAGGCGATGGTACTTGGCCGGGAACCTTCCGGTCAGGGCTTTGTTTAGCGAGTAAGGAGGAACCTGATGGGCTGCAGCAGGCAGTTGCAGGAGCAGGCTCTCCGTACTCTGAAGGAGCTTGTAAAAATCAAGAGTGCAGCGGAGGATCCTGTAGTGACCCCGTCCGGAGAGAAATTTCCGTTTGGGCAGGGCGTACAGGATGCTTTTGCGTATATGCTTTCAGAGGCGGAGCGGCTGGGATTTAAGACGGAGGATGTCGATCACTACGGCGGTCATATCGAGTTCGGCGAAGGGCAGGAGATTCTGGGTCTGCCCGGCCACCTGGATGTAGTCCCCGCAGAGGGCCAGTGGTCCTTCGATCCCTGGTGCGGCGACGAGCAGGATGGATACATTCTGGGCCGGGGCATCACGGACGACAAGGGACCGATGGTGGCATGTCTCTATGCCATGAAGTCTCTCATGGACGAAGGTTATGAGCCGGCCCGCCGGGTCCGGCTGATCCTGGGCCTTGATGAGGAGACAAACTGGGAAGGCATGAGGCATTACCTGGAGAAGGCGGAAATGCCGGACTTCGGGTTTTCGCCGGACGGGGAGTTTCCGATTATTAACGGCGAAAAGGGCAATGTGCAGTTCCACCTTGCCCGCAAACTGGGCAAGCCTTCGGGGAAAGGACTGATTCTTACCCGCCTTTCCGGCGGCACAGCCCGCAATATCGTGCCGGATTCCGCCCGGGCAGTGATCCGGTGGGAACTGCAGGATGCGAAGGAAAAGTACCAGGAGATCCGGAGCATGCTCCGGGAATTCTGCGGTGAAACGGGATACCGGTTGAAGGCGCGGGGCATGGGAAAATCCCTGGAGATTACAGCCGAGGGTCATGCCTGCCACGGAGCGGATCCTCAGGACGGTGTTAATGCTATCGCTGTTCTCATAGAATTTCTGGGACGTCTGGACTTCGTCAGCGATGACCTGACGGGATTTATCGATTTCTACAATAATTATATTGCCTTTGATCCCTATGGGGGGAAGCTGGGCATAGACCGGCAGGATCCGCAGTATGGAAAGCTGACGGTGAACAGCGGCGTGATCGCTTATGACAGGGATTCCGTCTCCATATCCATGGACATCCGGTTTCCGGGATCCGTCACCACGGCGGAGATCTACGATAAGATCCAGCCGGTTCTGGACCAGTACAGCATTGGTGTAGTGAAGGGCCGGGAAGAGGCACCCTTCCGCATGGACCCGGCAGATCCCCTGCCGAAGGCATTGATCGATGTATATCGGGAGATCACCGGTGACAAGGATAATCCGCCGAAGGTGGTGGGACAGGCAACCTACGCCCAGAGCTGCAGAAATACACTGGCATACGGGGCTTTGTTCCCCGGGGATCCCGATATCATGCACCAGGTGGATGAGAAGCTGGAGATCCGCCGCTTTTACCAGACGATTGACATATACCGGGAGGCGATCCGGCGCCTGAGCCAGCCGGAATTCCAGTTCGGGGCGGAGGGATCAGGCCTGGAGCAGACGGCCCCGGAGGAAATGGATTGATATGCGAGAAGTGATCATCAGAAATGAACAGGATACGAGGCGTTTCGGCATGGAACTGGCCGGTCAGCTGAAGCCCGGGGACATCATCGCCCTCATCGGTGACCTGGGTACGGGCAAGACGGCGCTGACCCGGTATATCGCCGAGGGCCTCGGAGTAAAGGAGACTATAACCAGTCCCACGTTCACCATCGTAAAAGAATACCGCAGCGGCAGGCTGCCCCTGTTCCATTTTGATGTTTACAGGATTCAGAGCAGCGAGGAACTGTTCCAGACCGGCGCGGAGGAGTACTTCGACGCGGGGGGCGTCTGCGTCATAGAATGGGCGGATCAGATCGCGGAGATCCTGCCCGATGACACCCGCTGCATATTCCTTGAGTACGGCGAAAAAGAAGGGGAGAGGATATATAGATGTACATTCTGAGCATAGACACGACGGGACCTGTGGGGAGCGCGGCGGTCATGAACACGGACACGGGAGAGATCCGGATGGAGTTCACCCTGGCGCCCATGGAGCATCTGAAGAATCTCATGGTCCTGACGCAGAAGCTTCTTAAGGAACAAAGCCTTGCTCCCCGTGACCTGGCGGCTGTGGCCGCCAGCGCAGGTCCGGGCTCCTTCACAGGCATCCGGATCGGCGTTTCCAGCGCACGGGCTGTGGCTCAGGCTCTGAACGTGCCCTGTGTGTCTGTTCCTACGCTGGAGATGTTCCGTCTCATTGCTGACGGGGAGCATCCTCTGGCGGTCATATTCAATGCCCGGCGGGGACAGGTATACGGAGCTGTGTACGGAGCAGAGGGGAGCACGGTCATGGAACCGGGTCCCTATATGCTTACCGATGTGCTGGATGTGATCCGGGAGCGCGATTTGAAAGACGTAATATTTTACGGCGATGGGATCGACGCCTACGGCGATCAGCTGTGGGCGTATGAATGGGCGCCGAAGGAACAGCGTTACCAGAATGCGGCTCTTGCAGCGCGGTTTGCCGCGCAGAAGCTTGCGGAAGGCGGCACATGCACATGGGAAGAGCTGCTCCCGCTCTACATGAGAAGGACCGAGGCGGAGCAGCGGCTGGAGGACGGTTCTCTGGCCAGGGCACGGGCCGCGAAAATGGCGAAATTCAGGAATATGTAATGGCAGGCGAGAAAATAATGAGTGCGATCGTTATCAGGAAAGCCCGTCCCCAGGACTCGGACGAGCTGGCTGAAATCGAAAAGGAATGTTTCTCCGCACCATGGAGCAGGGAATCCCTGCTCCACGACATAGAAGAGAATCCAGCGGCTACCATAATCGTTGCCCAGAACAGGGAGGGAACGATCATGGGATATGTGGATATCTGGTGCGTGGATGATGAGGGATATATAAACAATGTGGCTGTTCGTCCGGAATTCCGGCGCAAACACCTGGGCATGCTTCTGCTCCATACGCTGATCGAGGTCACCACGGGCAAAGGGGTCAAGAGCCATACGCTGGAAGTGCGGGTGAGCAATGAGCCCGCCATCGGCCTTTATGAGAAGATGGGATTTCGCAGTGCGGGCATACGGCCACACTATTACGAGGACGGGGAGGACGCCATGATCATGTGGCGCATCGGTGATCCCAGCCCGTCGGAGGAGCTGTCCTGATAAGGGAAGGAAGTCAATGAAGAACGGAAAATTTCTTACACTTGGAATAGAGACAAGCTGCGATGAGACGTCCATCGCGGTCACCGCAGACGGGAGAGAACTGCTCAGCGATGTGATCTCCTCCCAGATCGCCGTTCACACCAAATACGGCGGCGTCGTCCCGGAAATTGCTTCCCGCAAGCATCTGGAGAACATAAACGGCGTGCTGGAGCAGGCACTGGCAGAAGCGAATGTCGAGCTGTGCGACATCGATCTTATCGGTGTCACGAACGGGCCCGGTCTCATCGGCGCCGTCGTCATCGGCGTGGCAACGGCCAAGGCGCTGTCCTTCGCGACAGGCATCCCCCTTGTGGGCGTCAATCACATGCACGGTCACGTCAGCGCCAATTATCTCGCATTTCCCGATCTGGAGCCCCCTTTTCTGGCTCTGATCGTCTCCGGCGGCCATACGAACATCGTCCAGGTCACGGATTACAATGAGTGCCGCGTTCTCGGGAGCACCAGGGACGACGCGGTAGGCGAAGCCTACGACAAGGTGGCGCGGGTCATCGGTCTGGGCTACCCCGGCGGACCCAAGGTGGATAAGGCGTCCCGGGACGGCGATCCGGAAGCCGTTCATTTTAAGCGGGTCTATCTGGAGAAGGGCAGCCTGGACTTCAGCTTCAGCGGGCTGAAGACCCAGGTACTGAACTATATCAATAAAGAGAGAATGGCGAAGCGGGAGATCTCCGTGCCGGACCTCTGCGCAAGCTTCCAGCAGGCCATGATCGACGTCCTCGTGGACAAAGCCATGCTGGCCGCTTCCCGGACAAAGGCGGACCGCCTTGTTATGGCCGGCGGCGTGGCGGCCAATTCCCACCTCAGGGAGCAGCTGGGCGAAGCATGCAGAAAGAAGGGAATCCGGCTCTATGTTCCGGAGCCGGTACTCTGTACAGACAACGGGGCAATGATCGCGGCAGCCGCCTATTATAAATACAGGAAGCAGGGGGCAGACGGACTGGATCTGGATGCTTACGCCAGCCTTCCTCTTTAACTACTGACAGGAGAAATAATGATCGTACTCAGCGCAACAGAAATATCCAAAGCCTACGGGACCGATGTGATCCTTGACCGGATCTCCTTTCACGTAAATGAAGGAGACCGGGTGGGCATCGTAGGAGCCAACGGCGCGGGAAAGAGCACACTGCTGAATATCATCACGGGAAATGACAGCGCGGACAGCGGCCAGTACTTCGTTTCCGGCGATATTACTGTAGGGTATCTGCGGCAGAAAGATGACTTTGATCCCGGGAGCACCCTCCTGGCCGAGGTGAAACGGATCTATCAGCCATTTAAAGAAATGGAAGAGCGGATCCACCAGCTGTCGGACCGGGTAGCCGCCATGGCATCAGCCGGGAACACAGAAGGAGAGGATTACCGGCGGACCATGGAGCAGCTGGGCACCCTCCAGGACCGGTACCGGGAAGAAGGGGGATTCAGCTACCAGAGTGAGATGAAGGGCATCCTGACCAGCATGGCTTTTGGAGAAGATTACTACGATAAGCAGATCTCCACACTGTCCGGCGGGGAGCGGACCCGGCTGGCCCTGGCATGCCTTCTGATGGAACATCCGGACGTGCTGATGCTGGACGAGCCCACGAACCATCTGGATATCGGCATGCTCAAGTGGCTGGAGCAGTTCCTGAAAAGCTACCGGGGAACGATCATCATGGTATCCCACGACCGGTATTTTCTGGACCAGCTGGCGACCCGGATCTTCGAGGTGGAGCGCCATCACATGACGTGCTACAACGGAAACTACACGGAATACGCGCAGAAGAAGAAAGCTCAGAGAGAAGCGGACCTGAAAGCCTACAGCAGGCAGCAGGAGGAGATCCGCCGCCAGGAGGACATGATCCGAAGGTTCAAGGAACGGGGTACGGAGCATCTGGCGAAGCGGGCGGCGTCTCGGGAAAAGAGGCTGGCACAGATCGAACGGCTGGACAGGCCCGAGTCGGAACTGGGCTCTGTGCGCATGAGCTTTCATCAGGAATATCAGAGCGGCGGTGATGTGATCTACGGAGAGGATCTGTCCAAGTCCTTCGGCATCGGGATGAATCGGCGGGAGCTGTTTCACGATGTGAACTTCGATATTAAAAGGGGCGAGCGTATCTGTATCGTCGGCCCCAACGGCATCGGCAAGACCACCCTCCTTCGGATGATGATGGGGGAACTGACCCCGGATACGGGATATATCAAGCCCGGTCATCATGTGACATTCGGTTATTACGACCAGCGGCAGGATCAGCTGGATGACAATAAGACGGTGATGGACGAGGTACATGATTCCTACCGCCTCTACAAGGACGGGGAGATCCGGGGATTCCTCGGACGGTTCCTGTTTACCGCGGATCAGGTGGGCGTCCGGGTGGGCGACCTGTCCGGCGGGGAGAAGGCACGGCTCGCCCTGCTGAAGCTCATGCTTGCGGGGACCAATGTGCTGGTGCTGGACGAGCCCACAAACCATCTTGACATCGCGTCGAAAGAAGTATTCGAGGATGCCCTGAAGGAATATCCCGGAACGGTGATCGCCGTATCCCATGACCGGTACTTCCTGAACAAGGTGGCGACTCGGATCTTTGAACTGGAAAGCGGCGGGATCACGGAATACGTGGGCGGCTATGACTATTACGAGGAGAAGAAAGCAAGCATAGAGTCAGCCAGGAAGTACGCCCGGGAGCTGGCGCAGGAACAGCAGAAACAGAATACGCCGGCGGCGGAAGCGGCAGGCGGATCTGCTGCGCAGCGGGCGAACAGGGCTTTGTTAGATGGGCTCCACGACGCGGAGAAAGCCTCCGGTCTCGTGGGAAACGACGGGGCGGGCAAGAGCCTCACGGCGGCCCAGGAGAGAGAACTCAAGAAGAAAAAGCAGGCGGAGGAGCGCCGCCTTGCCCGGGAAAAGCAGAAGTGCGAGGAGCGCATTCAGGAGCTGGAGGCGGAGATCGCGGCCCTGCAGGAAGAGATGTGCCAGCCGGCAGTCCTTTCGGACAGCCGAAGACTGACGGAACTGGATGAGCAGGTGAAGGCGGACCAGGAAGAACTGGAATATGTTTACGACCAGTGGATGGAGCTGGAATAAGTTAATTTCTTCTTGCAATGGAAGAATGACTACTCTATAATAAGACAGTGAACCGGGGACCTGTTGCCGCGGTTCGCAGTGTTAAAGGAGTTCACAGGAGGGTTACTTATGACTTTCGAGAGAGTAAGAGACATCATCGTGGAGCAGCTGGGCGTTGACGAATCGATGGTTACAATGGATACAAACCTGATGAAGGATCTTGAGGCGGATTCGCTGGACGCAGTAGAGATCATCATGGCGATCGAGGAGGAATTTGACCTGGAGATCCCGGATGAAGAGGCTGAGAAGTTCCAGCTCGTCGGCGATCTTGTCAAGTATGTGGATGAAAAGCTGGGAGAATAACCAGCAGATAGACCCGCCGGCAGGCGGGTTTTTGTGTATGCGGGAGCTGCATGGCCCTCGCTGCAGGGAACAGGGGTGAAAGTTATGGCGAAGAACACCAAGATTTCTAATGCGGTAATTAAGAGGCTCCCCAGATACAGGCGGTATCTGATCGAGCTGAAGAAGAAAGGCGTGGAAAAGATCAGTTCCAAGGAATTCAGCAATCTGATCGGCTACACGGCGTCGCAGATCCGCCAGGATCTGAATAATTTCGGCGGGTTCGGCCAGCAGGGCTACGGCTACAGCGTCGACGGGCTCTATAAGGAGATCAGCGCGATCCTCGGGCTGGACAAGGAGTATCGGATGGTCATCGTGGGCGCAGGCAATCTGGGGCAGGCCATCGCCAAGTATACCCATTTCCATAAGCAGGGATTTAAGGTGTGCGCAGCCTTCGACATCAACCCGAACCTGATTGGCAAGGATATGGACGGCATAGACATCCTGGATTATGAGAACATCGTAGAATACGTGGAAGAGGAAGAAATAGACATCGGCATCATCTGCGTAACGAAGGAAGCAGCCCAGGAAGTAGCGGACAAGCTGTCCTTCGCGGGCATCAAGGGGATCTGGAATTTCGCTCCGACGGATATTGAAGTGCCCAGCCATGTGGCGCTGGAAGTTGTCCACCTGTCGGACAGCCTCCATTCCCTGGCTTATCATATGAATGACATCGCGAAGAAGGAAGCGGCGCAGAAGGCGGCAAGGGAAGCGAAGGAAGAACTGTAGCTGATACGGCGGCGCAGGACTGTACAGCAGCCGGCAGTATCAAAATGTGAAATAAACGCGGAACATGCGGGACAGAAGCGGGCAAAAGAAAGAGACTGTCTCTTTCAGAGGAGAAAACTCCTCGAAAGGACAGTCTCAGTTTCTCATAATAAACGCTGTCATAGCAGGCGGTTCGGACGATCATCCGCTGCCTGCCGGCAGTCCGCAGGTAAGTTATGCTTCCTTCGGAGCGTCTACCGGACATGCTTCTGCGCAGGAACCGCAGTCGATGCACTTCTCAGCGTCGATAACGTACTTGTCTGCACCCTCAGAAATCGCTTCTGTAGGACACTCTGCTGCACATGCACCACAGCTGATGCAATCGTCTGAAATCTGATAAGCCATGTTAAAATCCTCCTTTAAAAATAGACATGTCTAGTTGGAATCAACTTAGATTCTAAACCGATTATATCAGAAAGGCATAGAATAGTAAAGATGAAAGTTTACTCCCTCACCGGTCCGGCAGGAACGGGAAAAAGCTACCAGGCCATGGCTTTGTGCCAGGAAAAGAATATCGTGAGCATCATAGATGACGGCCTGTTTATATTCCGGAATAAAGTAGAAGCGGGCATATCCGCCAAGCGTCAGAAGACCAAGGTGGGCGCCATCAAGACCGCTCTTTTTACCACCGATGAGCACTGTGACTCCGTGCGCCGCCGGATCCGGGAACTGGAGCCGGAGAGCATCCTGGTCATCGGCACATCGGATAAGATGGCAGACCGGATCGTTGCGCGGCTGGAACTTCCGGCGGTCTCGGAGCGGATTCATATCGAGGACATCACTACGGAGGAGGACCGGAAGATTGCGGAACGCCAGCGCACCCTGCAGGGGAAGCACGTCATCCCTGTGCCGACGCTGCAGCTGAAGCGGGACTTCGCCGGATATTTTATGGATCCGCTGAAAATATTCCGAAGCGGTCTGTTCGGCGGGACGGTGAAGGGCGAAGGCGCCGCGGCGGAGCGTACGGTGGTCCGGCCTACGTACAGCTATCTCGGGGAGTTTTATATTTCGGACAAAGTCATCTCTGACATTGCCCAGATCCTCGGCCGCCGGTCTCCCGGCGTGGACCGGGTCCTGAAGATTTACGAGAATACGGCGCCGGACTCGCTGAACGTGGAGGTTTCGCTGGCTATGACCTATTCTCCCGGCATCTGGGAGCACGCTGCGGACTTTCAGCACGAGCTGGCGAAGCAGATCGAGTCTATGACGGCGTTTAACGTGGTTCGGGTGAACGTGGATATTAAGCAGATCGTGTGAGGGCTGTACTGACGGGTGCTTTCTATGGATGTTTTTTCTATTGATCATATTACGGATCTGGATCTGGATCAGACATTTGACTGCGGTCAGTGTTTCCGCTGGACGAAGATGCCGGACGGGAGCTGGAACGGCGCGGCCGGAGGCCGCGCCGCTTCTGTCCGACTGGATGAGGGGCGGCTGGCTATCAGTCCCTGCACGGAATCGGAGTTTCAGACTTTCTGGCGGGGCTACCTGGATCTGGACCGGGATTACGGCGCGATTCGCGCCCGCCTTTCGGAGGGAGATCCGGTCATGGCTAAGGCTGTCGCCTTCGGCAGCGGCATACGAATACTGCGGCAGGATCTGTGGGAAACCATTGTTTCCTTTATCATATCTCAGAATAACAACATTCCCCGGATCCGGGGCTGCATTGAGCGGCTGTGCGATCTGACGGGGAAGCCGCTGGACGTGCCGGCGGACTGGCAAGCCGGGGCTTTGTATACCCATGGAATCCCTTCTGCGGAGCGGCTCGCGGAAATGGAGCCGAGGGACCTGGCGCCGGTGCGTCTGGGGTATCGGGCGAAATATATTATAGGAACAGCCAGACGTGTTGCGTCGGAGGGACTGCCGGAAAATGAGGAGGAGCTGCGCCGGCTGCCTGGTGTGGGTCCCAAGGTGGCGGACTGCATCCTCCTGTTCGGTATGCAGCAATACCAGTGCTTTCCGGTGGACGTATGGATGCGCAGGGTGATGCATGATGCTTACGGATTCGATGAGAAGGATGTTTCAGGGATGCGGGACTTCGCCCGGCGGCAGTTTGGGAGTCTTGGCGGGTTCGCCCAGCAGTATCTGTTTTATCAGGCGCGGTCACGGGCATGACGGCAGGCGGCCGGGTCATCTGATAATAGCATAAATCGGATCAGAAGTTATATTATTATTGGCTTACCGACATTTCTGATATAATTTCTATCATTCCTGACAGGTGCTCGTTATATCAGAATTAAGATTTCTAGCCTTATTGATATAACTTTAGGCGCACTTTGCAGTAAGTTTGTCACTTAGAGTATATTATTTCATGATTTCAGGGCTGAACGATATAACTTGACCGTCGAATCAGGTTATGCCTGTATAATGGTGTAAATTAGAAAAATAAAAAGAGCCAAGAGCTTAATCTTCAAGTATAATGATGTTTGGCTAAAACT
>OMXT01000066.1 GCA_900315125.1 uncultured Eubacteriales bacterium | reverse complement strand
GGTGCGGTCTAAGAGATTCGAACTCCCATGGTTTCCCACACGGACCTGAACCGTGCGCGTCTGCCAATTCCGCCAAGACCGCTTATCCTGCGCGCTCTTTCGTAACACGCAAGTATTATTATACACGGATTTCAGCAGAATGCAAGCAAAACTTTTAACTTTTTCTTTATTTTTGTTTTACCTGAATTTCTCTGTCAGCATCCTTCCCACATATACGCCGGAAGCGGATGCCTGGGACAGAGAATGGGTCACGCCCGAACCGTCGCCAAGGACATAGAGGCCGGGCAGTTTGGTCATCAGGTGATCGTCTACTTCCACCCTGGAATTATAGAATTTGACCTCCACGCCATAGAGAAGCGTATCATCATTAGCCGTACCGGGAGCGATCTTGTCCAGGGCATAGATCATCTCGATGATATCGTCCATCTGCCGCTTGGGCATGACAAGGCTCAGGTCTCCGGGCGTGGCCCGGAGCGTAGGCCGGGTAAAGCATTTCTCCATCCGGCGGGCGCTGCTCCTTCTCCCCTTGACCAGATCTCCGAACCGCTGCATCAGGACGCCTCCGCCCAGCATGTTTGACAGACTGGCGATCGCCTCACCGTAGCGGTTGCTGTCCTCAAAGGGCTCGGTAAACTGGTTGGAAACCAGCAGGGCGAAGTTTGTATTCCGCGTCCGCAGCGACGGGTCGGCGTAACTGTGTCCGTTGACGGTTACGATGCCGTTTGTGTTCTCCGATACGACTTCGCCGTAGGGATTCATACAGAATGTACGGACCAGGTCATTATATTTTTCGGTCTGGTATACAATCTTGCTCTCGTAGACCTCGTCTGTGATATGGCGGAAGATCTCCGCGGGGAGTTCCACCCTTACGCCGATATCCACCCGGTTGCGCCTTTGTTCTATACCAAAATGATCACATACCGAGGAGATCCAGGAAGAGCCGGAACGCCCCGCCGCAAGGATAAGATCCCTGCAGAGGAATTCGTCCCCTGCCGCAGTCCGTACCCGGTACATTCCGTCATCCTGACGGTCCACGCGGTCCACCGGCGTATAGAATCGAATGTCGATCCGATCCTTGATCGCCTGATACATCCTGCCCATGATCTCCACGTTGCGGTCCGTGCCCAGATGGCGCACCTTCGCCTCCAGCAGGTGCAGATCGTAACGCAGGCATCGTGTCTTAAGATCCGTATTCCCCGTAGAGTAAAGCCGGGCATCCTGCCCTCCCATGGAGCAGAGGACGGAATCCACATACTCCATAAGGTCCATAGCCTGTTTTTCTCCCACGTACTTATGAAGTTCTCCGCCGAACTGGGTCGTCAGGTTGTACTTTCCGTCTGACAATCCTCCCGCCCCGCCGTAGCCATTCATAATGTGGCAGGGGCTGCAGCGGACGCACCTCTCCGTTTTTCCTGCGCTGATGGGGCAGATCCGTTTTTCGATCGGCGCGCCCTTCTCCAGCATCAGCACGCGGGCGCTGTTATCTGTTTTCGCCAGTTCATAAGCCATGAATATTCCGCTGGGACCCGCCCCGGCGATGATAATATCATATGTTTCCATCGTTGAACCCTCACTGTTCTTATGTTATAATTCAAATCAATGCCGATGCCGCAGGATCTGCAGCGCCGGTAAATATCAGGAAGACGGATACTTGTACCCGTTTCTTTCCTTTATTAAGGAGTATCATCATGTTTTCTAGCAAAGATTTCTGGTTCGCCATTGTGTTTCTCATTTTTGACGTTACTGCGATCTTCTCGCTTATCAGAGGCGGCGTTCATTCTTACCTTATTACCGGGATCGTGCTTTTCACATTCCTTGCCGCCGCATTTTTCCGCCGCGCCCTTAAGAAGAGATAGCCGTACAATCCTGAACATCAGTCCGGAAACGTTGATTCAGAAACATCAACAGACGGCGTAAGAAAAGCACCCGGCAGCGGGTGCTTAACTTTTTCTTATTTCATGCATGTCATGAAGCCTTCAGAAACGTCTCCTGCAGAAAAAGCCCGCTGGACCTATTCTTCCTCCTCATCGCCGGATTCCATGATGCTCTCAAACTCCCGGGCAACTTTCTGGAAGAGCGCATCGTCCTTGATGTCCTCCAGATCAAACTGCCCCTCTTCCTCTGCCTCTTTATATCCATAAATATAAACATCATCGGAACCATCCTCGGGGATCAGAGCCATATAATCCTTTCCGTCATAATCGAAGATACCCATGATCTCACAGTCCATCTTCGTTCCGTCATCAAACTCAAGTGTTATGATGTCAACGTATTCCAGTTCTGGTTCTCCCTTTTTCTCAGCCATCCTGTGACCTCCTGTTCTGATTAGTGAAAATACATCAATACTATACCATCAATGAACGGCCTGTGCAATAGCCGATATTTCGCGGTCAGCGGATCGGCATCGTCCCGAGCCGCTTTCCGCCTGCAGCCCTCCGTCCGTCTCCCCTGTCCCTTCAGTGATGAGCAAAGTACTCTTTTATATTTTCGGCGACCTTTTCTGTGACCGACGGCACTTCACAGAGCTGCTCCACCGTAGCACTGCGTATGGCTTCAATAGATTTAAAATGGTACAGCAGCTCATTGCGGCGTTTGGGTCCTACCCCTTCAATATCGTCCAGCGCAGAGTGTATCGCATTCTTTCCATGGAGCCGATGGTGATAATCTATGGCGAATCGGTGCACTTCCTCCTGGATCGTTCCCGCATACCGGAAAAGAACGGGATGTCCTTTCAGCTCCATCTCCCTTCCGTCTTCAAAAACAATCGCCCGCGTCCTGTGAGAATCATCCTTGGCCATCCCGACAACAGGAATATTGAGACCAAGGGCTCGAATCACCTTGAGAGCGGACGTGACCTGCCCAAGACCGCCGTCCATCATGATCACATCAGGAAGGTTTATAAAGCCCTTATCGCCTTCCACCGCCCGCATGTATCTCCGGTACAGCACCTCCTGGAGGGATGCGTAATCATCCGGTCCCTCTACCGTGCGGATCTTAAAACGCCGGTAATCCTTCCTGACCTTATCCAGGCCGCTGAAAACAACCATGGCTCCAACGGAATCCACGCCGTTGGTATTGGAAATATCATAGGATTCCACGCGGACGGGCCGGTTCATCTCCTCCGGCCTCCGGGGGAAGCCCGCCTCCGCCAGCATACGGTTCATCTCCTTCCGCACCGCGTCCTCCCGTTCTTTTCGCGTCTCCGCCCGGACTGCCAGGGACTTGGTCATTTCCCGGACATCCGTTCGGGTAAGGTTCAGCAGCGCCCGCTTATCACCTTTTTTGGGGACAGTGATATGGACCCGATGCCCGTCTCCCTGGCTGCTTAGAAACCCCTCAAGAAGTTCCTGCTCCGGCAGCTCTTCTTCTATGAGGATCTCCCGGGGCACCACCGCCCACTGACTGTAATACTGCTTTATGAACTCTGTGATGATCTCGGCTTTCGTATCACTGTCTGCCGCCTGGATCGGGAACGTCTCACGGCCGCTCAGTTTGCCGCCGCGCACAGGGAAAAGCACCACGAAGGACCTGTCCCCGTCCCGTACCGGGAGCACGATATCCATGTCCTTATCATTGATCATCGTTACTCTCTGCGTTTCTGACAAAGCCCTGACCGCACGTATCGCATCGCGCCAGCGCGCTGCTTCCTCATAGTTCATCGTGTCCGATGCGTCCTTCATATTTTTCGTCAGCCGTTCGATCAGGGGCTTATCCTTTCCAGACAGGAACTCCATAATTTCACGGACGGAAGACATGTATGACTCTCTGTCCGCCTTCCCGATGCAGCTTCCCTGGCACTGGCCGATAAAATAATTCAGGCAGGGCCGGAAGTTCTCCGGAAATGTCAGGGCGCGGCACCGCTTGAGTCCGTAAACGGAATTAAAGAGATCGACGATCTCGTTAACTGCACCTGCGTCGCTGTAAGGACCGAAGTACTTATTTCCGTCCTTTCGGATCAGACGCGTCTTCACCACCCTGGGAAATTCCTCGCTGACCGTGATCATGATATAAGGATATGTTTTGTCATCCCGGAGCAGCACATTGTATTTTGGCATATACTTCTTGATCAGGTTGCATTCCAGGATCAGCGCTTCCATTTCGCTGCTGCAGCGAATATATTCGAACTCAGAAATATTCGCCGCCAGTGCCCGCACCTTCGGATTCGTGTTCTGATAAGACTTCTGAAAATACTGGCGTACACGATTCTTAAGGTTGATCGCTTTCCCGACATAGATCACCTGGCCAAGCCGGTCTTTGTGAAGATAAACTCCCGGACATTCCGGGAGCTGCTTCAGATTTTCCTGTATATCAAACATGTCATATTCTCCAGCCTCTGTCACGGCGCCCCTGCTCCCTGCGCCATTCTTCCTCCGCCAGGCGCATGATCCTGCGCTCTCTGGCAATGCGCCGTTTTCTCCTGGCCCTTGCCCTGGCGGCGGTAATATATCCCAGCAGCGCAAGCAGACATACTGCAGCCGCAAGAATGACAATACTCATGCGGTTGGATATGCCGATATAAGAAGGAAACCATCCGGCTTCCACGGACTCATGGACCACAAGGGGGATCCGGTTTACCACATCGTCGCCCACGCTTATCTTATAGTAGCCGACCACCGTGCCCTTTTTCACCGGCGCTTTGATATTCGTTTTCATCACCGTGGATGTGCTGATCAGTGAATCCGCTCCTTCCTTCGGCAGATAGGCATAGCCTGTTTCCGCGGTATAGGCGTCGAGCCTCGTACGGGCACCGTGACGTATGCGCACTTTGCCGCAGTACTTTCCTTCTTTTATTACCCTCACGCCCTTGATGGAATCTTCCGCGTAGGAAATAAGGCTCTTCAGGTCATTCAATCTGCCTTCCTTCGTATCGCCCAGCAGAACGATATAAAGGCTGAGGCCGTTTTTCTGGTAACCTTCCGCTGTTCCGCAGTCCTGATCGCTCCAGTATCCAGCTTTTCCTCCGACGATTCCGGCATTTTCCGTAAGAAGGGGCAGCTTATTCTTCATCACCCGGGAATCGTGCTTGTTCGTCGTATGCATGCGGTACTCCGCCGTCCCGGATATCTTTCGAATCGTATCGTTAGACAGAGCGACTCTGAGGATCTGGAGCATATCCCCTGCCGTTGTATAGTGATTTTTCTGTGTAAGACCGTTGCAGCTGCTGAAATGGGTCCGCCTGCAGCCGATGTTCTCTGCCGTCTTGTTCATCCGGTCTATAAACTTGTCGATATTGCCTTTCCCTGAGACAGCTTCCCCCAAAGCATAAGCCGCATCATTTCCCGATATCACAAGGGCGCCGTAAAGGAGCTGTTCTATGGTGACCTTTTCTCCTTCCTGAAGATCCATCGATGATCCGCCCACTTCGGAAGCCGCTTTGGAAACGGTGACTTCTTTATCCACAGGCAGATTCTGCACCGCCAGCAGACAGGTCATGAGTTTCGTTATGCTGTAGGGGTTCAGCTTCTTGTTCTTTCCCTGGGAGTATACTGCTTCTCCTGTATTTTCGCAGTAGACTACCGCGCCCTGGGCTGTGATCTTCGGCGTTTCTATCTTCTTCTCACTATAGACCTGAGACGGCAGCAGCGCTGTCAGACACACGAAAACAGCTGTCAGGACGACAGCCGCCAGCCGCATATGTTTTCCGGACCTGTCAACGCCCGATGTTTTCCCCCTGAATAACGACACGTTCCATTCTCCCCGCTTCCAATATATTCTTCCTGATATTTTACCATCGAAAAAAGGGATGCACAAGTGCATCCCCAAGTCTCTTTAATAAGCAGTCGATAATATGCAGTCAAACGCTTACTGTGCAGCGTCATACTTCTTGATCTGTTCAATCAGGGCATCCACTGCCTCTTCAGGAACTGCGTTGTATGTGCTGGCGCGGAGGCCGCCTACACTGCGGTGTCCCTTGACATTGATGATCTTATTTTCCTTGCAGATCGCTACGAACTCCTTATCCTTATCTGCGTCGCCGGTAACGAAGCAGATGTTCATGATGGAACGGTCTTCCTTCTCAACGGTTCCGTGGAATGTCTTGCTGGCGTCGATTGCATCGTACAGTTTGCCTGCCTTGCGCACATCAATCTCATGCATCTTAGCTACGCCGCCGATGCTGAGCAGATACTTGAATACTTCTCCAGCAACATAAATGGACCAGCAGGGAGGTGTATTGTACATGGAATCCTTGTCTGCGTGGGACTTGTAATTCAGATAAACAGGGCACTTCTCATCTGCAAATCCGATCAGGTCATCTCTGATGATGACGATGGTTACACCTGCGGGAGCTACGTTCTTCTGAGCGCCTGCCCAGATCACGCCGAACTTGGATACGTCTACTTCCTCACTGAGGATGCAGGACGAAAGGTCAGCAACCAGAGGAATGTCACCGGTGTCAGGAACATAGGTGAACTTATTCCCGTGAACTGTCTCATTATAGCAGATATAAACATAATCTGCATCCGGACGGAACGCGTCCTTCGTTACCTTGGGTACGTAAGTATAGTTCTTATCCTCAGATGTGGCAGCGACCTTGATATCGCCGAACTTGCATGCTTCCTGATAGGCCTTCTTCGACCAGTTTCCGGAAACGATGTAGTCCGCCTTATGAGAATTTCTCAGAAGGTTCATGGGCACCATGGAAAACTGCAGCGTTCCGCCGCCCTGCAGGAACAGTACCTTGTAGTTGTCAGGAATGTTCATCAGCTTTCTCAGGTTCGCTTCTGCATCGTCGATGATCTGCTGGTACTCCGCGCTTCTGTGGCTCATCTCCATAACGGACTCGCCTGTTCCGTTGTAGTTCAGAAGATCTTTCTGAACCTTCTCCAGTACTTCCAGAGGAAGCATGGACGGACCTGCAGAAAAGTTATAGACTCTGTCGTATTTCATTTCTTTATCCCCCATTAATTGAATTGATCAGATTGGAACCGAATCGATAACAGTTCCCTCTTCCTTAACTTAAACTACCACGCTAATTATATCACCGGCAACCTTGAAAGTAAAGCATATCAGTGATATACTTCTAGAAGGCGAAAAGCCTCAAATCATCAGATCTGTAGAAGTTATCAAATTTAATTATGGAGGTATAATAATGTACAATATTGCTACATTGAACAAGATCTCACCCGTTGGTCTTGCACACCTGACTGACCTGTATACCGTGACAGACGATACATCATCCGCAACCGGTATACTTGTCCGCAGCCAGGATATGCATGAGATGGAATTCGGCAGTTCCCTCCTGGGCATTGCCAGAGCAGGTGCAGGCGTTAATAATATTCCCCTGGACCGCTGCGCGGATCAGGGCATCGTTGTTTTCAACACACCTGGCGCCAATGCCAATGCCGTAAAGGAGCTCGTCCTCGCCGGCATGCTCCTGGCCGCCCGCAATATCCCCTCCGCTCTTTCCTGGGCTGCCGGTCTCACTGGAGATATCAGCAAGCAGGTTGAAAAAGGCAAGAAGCAGTTTGCCGGCACAGAGATCAAGGGCAAGACTCTTGCCGTTTACGGACTGGGCGCCATCGGCGGCATGGTTGCCAACGCGGCCTGCGATCTGGGCATGAACGTTGTAGGATATGACGCATTCCTGACACCCAAGGCAGCTCATGCCCTTTATCCCTGCATCAAGGTCGTCGGCGACCCCAAAGAGATGCTTGCAGAAGCAGATTATGTGACACTGCATATTCCTGCAAACGACGCGACCAAGTGTTCCATCAACGCAGACTTCTTCGCCATGATGAAGGACGGAGCCGTTCTGCTGAACTACGCCCGTGACAAGCTGATCAACGACAACGATCTGGAAGCAGCGCTGGAGAGCGGAAAGATCAGCCAGTACGTAACGGACTTTATCACCGATCAGCTCGCCGGAAAGAAGGGCGTTATCTTCACGCCCCATCTCGGCGCTTCCACTGCTGAGGCAGAAGATAACTGCGCAACGATCGCTGTTAACGAGATGATGGACTTTATTGAGAAGGGCAATGTAAAGAATTCCGTAAACTTCCCTGCTGTTTCCCTCGGATCCACAGACGGAGAGACGAGAATCGCCATCACGACAAAGGGCGTCGATAATCCGGTAGACGCGATCGCAAAGGGTCTCGGCGTTACGATCAATGCCATCGCCGGCGGCAAGAAGGGCGACTATGGATATGTCCTCGTTTCCACCATGGACGAGATCACTTCTCTCCCCGCTATCGACGGCGTAACAAGATGCAGAGTGATCAAATAATGATCTGAAACATGATTTCCTTACAGAACCAGCCCCCAGCGGGCTGGTTTTGTGGTATTTGCTGAGATTTCGCTGTATGTCAGAGAAGTTTCAAATAAAAGAGCCGCCTCTTTATTCAGAGACAGCTCCCTTTCCTCATATTTCTTTATTGTATCAGCCCAGCAGCCTCCTTACCGTCAGGATCGGCTTGCCGCTGTAATGGATATTGGAAACACAGATTCCGTGAGATTCATTCATGGCGTGGACAATTTGTCCGTTTCCAATATATATGCCGATATGACCCGGATAGCAGACCAGATCGCCCGGCTGCGCGTCGTTTATGGAAACTTCCTTTCCATACTGCCTGTCTGCTCCCGCATCGTGGGGAAGCCCGATTCCGTAATGACCATACACCGCCATGACGAATCCGGAACAGTCCGCTCCGTTCGTCAGGCTGGATCCGCCGTATACATATGGATTTCCCACATACTTCAGTGCAAAGTCTGCCACAGCCTGTCCTGTAGACGCGCTGTACTCGCTGCCGCCCTGTGTGCTGTATTCTCCCTTCTGCGCGGCTCCGGTCCTCGTCCCTTCGACAACGACCCGGTCTTCCGCCTCTGCTGTGATCTCGGAATCAACGATATCTCTGCCGACTACATTTCCGTTAATGCTTGTCTTTTTCACCGTGCTGGTCGTCTCGCCCTTCTGTCCGTCATTCTTCACGTGAACAGTATTGATTGCCAGCTTGTCTGACGTGCTCTTCACCGTATCAAAATCGATCGCGTTCTTTTCCTCCACAGTCTGTGTGGCGGTGACCATGAGGAGGGGCTTGCCGTCTTTCTTTACGCTCTTCAGCAGCGCTGCCGCCTGCTCCGGTGTCTGCGTATCCGGAGCCTTGTCCCGGATACCATAATACTTCTTCTCGATCTGGACCTCAGGTTCAATGTTTACCTTGAGATTTTCAGATCCTGACATCTTATAACTTTTCTTCAGCAGCGTGACGGCTTCCTTCGCCTGGCTTTCTGATTTCAGCATGGCTACACTGTGCCCTCCTGCCTCGATCTGCCAGTACTCCTGCGCCGCATATACGCCCTGTGTGCAGAAAAATGCCGCAACGGCAACGATAAGTTCGGCTGCAATAATAAGACTGATCGCTCTCTTGTGCCTGTCCCAGCCTGCTGCTGCAGCCTTCCATAGATTAATACTGTCCTTCATATAAACTACTCTTTCGTTTCTGGGGCATTCCTTCCGTTGAATACGAAACAATAGTACAAGATATTCATTATTCTGTCAAATACGCTTTGTTCAATTTTACAAAGCAAAGCAAAAAGAAAAAACGCTGTATCCATGTAAATTCAATGTAAACAGCGTTTCTTAAATTTCTTAATTTTTCTTAAGGCTTCACTGGTGCGGATGCATCAATAATCATGAGCGTGCATATTAATACCTTCCATACCAGTCTTTGTTCCTCATGCTCCCTTCCGGGAAATATCATCATCCTCCGGCAGTATGAGACGGATCGCACTCTTTTTATTTTCTATTACGATATTCTCACATCCCTCCTGATACTCGCCGTCCAGGGTCCAGGGCATATCGGGATCTGCCAGGATCTCCACCCGGCTGGAACTGAAAAATGACATGAGTGGTGAATTTTTATAATTCCCCTGGGTCAGGGCTGTGACGATCTGGGTCAGCTCTACTACGTTCTTAGGCGAGCGAATGAGCAGGACCTCGAACTTTCCGTCGTTCATGTCTACATATTTTCGATCCAGGGTCAGTATACCTCCCATGGACGTGGAGTTGCAGACCGCCCCGAATATGTACTCTCCCCCGTACACGCCGATCTCGTTGCGCAGCCTCAGTTTCTGGGGGCGGATGGATGGGATGTCCTTAATGCCTTCCAGTATGTATGCGGTATGCCCCAGCAGGTTCTTCAGATCCTGGGGCGCTGAGTAGGACGTCTGTGTAAAGGCTCCGAACGAAGCTACATAAGAAAAATATCTGTCATTGAACTTTCCTATATCGAGGTTCTTTGGGACGCCCTCTACAATATTCTGCGCTGCCATCAGCAGGTTCCGGGGGATTCCCAGACTTGCGCCGAAGTCATTGGTGCTCCCCGCAGGGATATAGCCGATGGGCGTGTCCGCGTGTCCCTCAAGAAGACCGTCCACTACCTCGTTAAACGTACCGTCTCCGCCGATGGCAACGACAACATCGAAGTTCGCGGATTCTTCTCTTGCGATCTGTTTTCCCTCGCCGCGGGCGGAAGTGACCATCACCGTCGGGGCATATCCGCCGCGGTTGAAGATATTTATGATTTCAACAAAGACTCCATTGGCCTGCCTTGTCCCCGCCGCGGGATTTAATATTATCAGTGCCTTTTTCATATTCGTCCTTTCCTGTATACTGCGTTAAAATGTAATCGTCTGAGGCCACCTGTAATGCCCGGTCAGGACCAGGCCGCTGTCATTATACAGCCTGTCTTCATCTCCCGCCGGATCCTTTCCGTGCTGTATGACGTAGGGATAGCCCAGGAGATTTCTGAGACAGGAGACCATCGCCGTATGCTCATCCTGAAATATGACGATGTCTCCCGGCTGCCACGCCAGAAGATTAGAAGGATCTGTCGTCAGTCTGATCGCATGGGCATCCAGATAGGTCCTCAGGACAGGCACATACCTGAAATCGATATTCGGATCTTTCACGGAGATCACAGCGGAATATCGATCAAAATGCCGGTCGATATCGCTGTCCACCAATGACTTGAAATCGACTCCGACGGCTGCCAGCCCATTCCATATAACGTCGGTGCAGACGCCGATCTTCTTCGGCGGATAACCGTCGACGAAATAAGACGCGTCATAGGTCAGACCCGGCGTATTGATATATTTCTTCGCCGCCAGCATCACACGCAGACCCTGTTCATAACTCAGCCCCTGTTCCGTCTTAAATGCCGGCGCGCCAACATGAACGCCATGGTCCTTTGGGAGTACTGCCTGCAGAATCAGGAAAGCTGCCAGAAAAATCAGAATGACGAACACGGCAGTGAATACATAGAATCTCGGCCGGACACGGTATCGTCTTTTCCTGCTGTATCTGTCGCTTCTCATCCAGTAAATGCACCCTTCCTATCTGACCCTGAAGGGTACATCCAGTTCCTCTGCAATAGAAGCGCAGCGATCGATATCTTCCTGCGGGATCACACCTACAACAGACATAGCAACCCGGGGCACATACTTCTTTACTTCTCTGGTAAAGTCCAGCATGGCGTCATAGGATTCAATGCCGAACTTCGGGTGGCAGAGGTCGTTATATTTCTGTGCGTCGGACTGATTAAGGCTGACCGACACTGCATCGATCACACCCGCAAGCTCCGGCTCCACCGGTCTTCCGTTGATCAGATCGCCCAGTCCGTTTGTATTAATTCTTACTTTCAGATCTGTATTTTTCTTGATCCAGCGGGCGATCGTCAGCAGATCCTCCAGCCGTTCCATGGGCTCCCCGTATCCGCAGAATACAAGTTCTTCATATTTGGACAGATCCCAGTCGCCCAGCATTTCTATTACTTCTTCCGGCGTCGGCTCACGCTTCAGCCACAGGGAATCTGCGCTTCCAAGAGAATCCGTCATCGTCCGGATACAGAACTCACAGGCGCAGGGGCAGCGATTGGTGATATTCGCGTACAGCCCGCTCCCGTAATCGTAAAGAACGTCTCCGATCTCTTCTGTAAGTTTCATGTTCATTACCTCTTTTCCTTAGTATCTTTAAATACCTTATTTACCAGGATACCCAGCACCAGCACCCAGCTCAGGAAATAGAACCAGAACAGCAGGGCGACGATGGATGACAGGGACCCGTAAATGATATTGTAGTTAACGATATAGCCCGTATATATTGCATAGAACACCGTGACGATGACCATGCCCGCGGAGGCAAACAGCGTTCCAGGAATCAGTTCCCGGATACTGAGCCGCTCTATGGGCAGCACATAGTAGTTATAGAGGATCACCAGGAAGTACAGTACTGCCGCAAGCGGCCAGCGAAACAGGGACCAGTATCTCGTAATCAGATGACTCGGCGCGATCCTTCCCACAAGCAGATAAAGCAGCTGCTTTCCATAGACCAGTATAACGATAACGAAAGCCAGCGTCAGGATGAAGCTCCCCATGGTCCGCACGGAACGGAGCCGCTCCGTCCAGAAGTTCCCCGTTGACCGGCCGCTGGAATAAGTATAATTGGCGATCCTCATCATGGAAAACTGAGCCCTGGAGGCCGCCCATACTGCCATGACGATCAGGACGATATTGTTGCTGACAGGCGCGCGGTTTCCCAGAAGGCCCTTGATCACATTTCCCATTTTAGGCGCGACATACGCATCGATCCACTGACTCAGCAGATCGAGGTTGGTAATATTCATGACACCGAGCAGCTGCGATATGACGACGATCGTCGGCACGAGAGACAGCATGATGAAGAATGCGATCTGAGCGGCAAAGCCCTGGTAATAGGGATCACCGAACTGTTTGATCCCCAGGAGCACCATCTTTTTGATCCGTTCTTTTTTACTCATGCGTTGCTTCTCTGTTCTCAAGCAGATCTCTCAGCCCTGCCAGAGCCTTCGCCCGATGACTGATCCTGTTCTTTTCATCCGCGGAGATTTCTGCAAATGTCTGATCATATCCTTCCGGAACAAAGAGCGGATCATAGCCGAACCCATTCTCCCCATGAAGCTCCGTCAGGATATGTCCCCGGCATTCGCCCCTGGAAGAGACACTGCTTCCATCAGCGAACACGACGGTAATTACCGAGACGAATCTGGCGGTTCGTTTACTGTAAGGAACACCTTCCATCATCCGAAGGAGTTTTTCGTTATTTCTGCTGTCGTCGCAGTCTTCCCCTGCAAATCTTGCAGAATATACACCCGGCGCTCCATCCAGACAGTCTACCATCAGCCCGGAGTCATCGGCAATGGCTGCGCATCCTGTCATCCTGGAAATCACACTGGCCTTCTTATAAGAATTTTCCTCAAATGTCTGACCGTCTTCTACGATCTCTATGGGAGGCACACCCGCCTCATCTCTTGATATCACAGTGATTCCCATAGCCTTTGTGATGGCATTCATTTCCCTGATCTTATGGCTGTTGCGTGATGCAGCTATGATTTTCTCCATATCGGATACCTCCGTATGATACCTGTTTCTTGCAAATCTATCGTTATATAATACCATACTTTCTCGGTGCTGAAAAGCCCCGCACCGGATGGAATCCCCGTTAAAGCGTCAAAAGAGCCCCGCGTGCGGCGGCAGTTTTATGGTTGTCAAGTATAATATTATTGTATACTCACTATTCATTTTTCTGCATCTGTCTATGTCTGTTTTTCAGGCTGCAGTTTTCGCTTCAGCACGCATGAATATTTTTTGCTTTTCTTTTCTGCGCTCTCTGTGATATAATAAATAATATTCAGTTTTATGTAAACCCGATAAATCGTACTTATGTACTTATGCAGAGGAGTCAAATATGTTAAATTCCCCTTCCCCACAGCCTGTTACGGTCCGGTCCAAGGTAATACTTGCTGTCATCACAGCCGCAGCCCTGACTTTGTTCCTTGGCGCCCTGACGTCTCCTGTCATGGCTGCGTCCAAGTCCAATTCTGACAAGGCTAAGAAGCAAACAGAAACTGCAGATGCACGGATTACAGATCTGTACGGCAATGTCAACGTCTCACAGTCTGAGCTCCAGACGGACCTGAAACGGGAAGGCTACCGCAGGGTGGAACTCTCCTGGGACAGCGCCGGCTCGGAAGCAGCTACGAAGTACGTGATTTACACAGCGAAGAAGTATAATGGAAAATATAAGAAGCTGGCTGTAACCAAATCCCAGTCTAAAGTACTCTATCTGAAAAAGAAGTATGCCTGCATCAAAGTCCGTCCCTATGTGGGCGGCACCCCCGGGAAGCTGTCATCTTATGTATCTGTCAGCCCCGGCTATCCCAATGCGACGAACATCACGCTGACGAAGAGTAAGACGAAAATGTACAAAGGACAGACCTACACATTCAAGGCGAAACCAAATGGCAAGGTCTCGAAGCGGGTCACATGGAAATCTTCTAACAGCTCCATCGCGTCCGTGGACAGCAAGGGTAGGGTCACAGCCAAAGCAAACGGCAGCGTAAATATTACAACGGTCGCCCACAATGGACTGAAAAAGACTACCACAGTCACGATTATCGACCGCTACTCGACGCAAGTCACCCCGGTGGGAAGCACATCTGTATCTTTGGACGACACTAAGTCCGTAATACTTTCGGTCACCGCCAGCGAGGCCTTTGATACATCGGTATCCTGGAAAAGTTCCAATACCTCTGTTGCCAAAGTCACCGCCGCAGGTAAAGTCACAGCGGTATCCCCCGGCAGTGCGAAGATCTCTGCAGTTTCGAAATGCGGCGCGTCCGCCGTTTTCCATGTAACGGTATCCCCGAACACAGTCTCCATGGTCAACTGGGCGCTGAAGATCGCAGACGACAGCTCCTACGGCTATTCCATGAGCACGAGATATAAAGGCAGCTGCAATGGAAAAACGAAGTACAATCGCTACTGCGCGATCTGCAATCCCGGGGATTCAAAGGACTATGACTGCGCCTCATTCGTCGGCGCCGCCGTCGCCCACGGATACGGCGATCCCCAGTTCCTGGAATACTGCGGGAGCTATAAGATCGGCGGCTGCACTGATCTGTACAATAAACTGATCAAAGCCGGATGGAAAAAGATTAAGATCAGGACCACCAAAGACCTCAAACCCGGCGATATCCTGATCAACCCGAACCGCCATGTGGAGATCTACATCGGAGACGGCAAGACCGTGGCGGCCCACGATGACCACAACGGAAAGAGCGGCGAAGGCAGCCGGGACGAGATCTACGTGGCCAAACTGTGGAACTTCGGCTATACCGTTCTGCGCATATGATTATTATAACAAAGACCTGACCGGCAAACAGAAGACCCGCGGCATTCCGCCGCGGGTCTTCTCTGTGTTTGATGCAATTATCATCTTCCGATATCATACCGGATAGGATTTGTTCTTCGCGTCGAAGGCATTCATATCGATCCCGTGACGCTTCGCTCTCCTCTGGCGGAAGAAGTCAAGCGCCACATTCGGGAAGAGCGCGTACGTCAGCACGTCCTCATCCTGCTCTTTATATTCACCCAGCTCCTTCTCCAGCTTATCCAGCTCCGGTTCCAAAAGATCCGCCGGACGGCAAGTTATCATTTCTTCCGGAGCAATATTCTTCTCGATCAGTTCCTGGTTCATGGGAAGCGGCGTCGCGCCGTACGCACCCCGCAGGAGCTCCCTGGCCTCCTTGGTGACCACCTTATACCGTTCGCCCAGGAGAACATTCAGCACTGCCTGGGTACCGACGATCTGGGATGAGGGCGTGACCAGAGGCGGCATGCCGAAGTCATTGCGAACGTTGGGGATCTCCCTGAGCACATCCATATATTTATCTTCTGCATTCTGCTCCTTCAGCTGGGAAACGAGGTTCGACAGCATTCCGCCCGGTACCTGGTAGATCAGGGTCTTGATATCTGTTGCCAGGACCTTGGTGCTCATCTGTCCGCTTGCCAGGTTCTTTTCCCGGACCTCGCGGAAATGATCCGCGATCTTTTCCAGTTTCTCCATATCCAGACCCGTATCATATTCTGTGCCCCGGAACGTCTCTGCCATGACTTCTGTCGCCGGCTGGCTCGTACCGCCGGAAAACGGACTGATGGCACAGTCTACAACGTCGCATCCTTCCTTCACAGCTACATAATATGTTATGGGAGCCACGCCGCTTGTGCAGTGGCTGTGCAGCTGAATGGGAATATCCAGATTTGCCTTGAGCGCCCGGATCATCTCCCTGGCCGCATTGGGAACCATGAGTCCCGCCATGTCTTTTATGCAGATAGAATCCGCACCCATATCCTGTATCTTCTTCGCAAGGCCGACCCAGTACTCCGGTGTATAGGGCTCGCCGATCGTGTAAGACATGGCGACCTGGGCGTGAGCGCCGTATTTTTTGGTTGCTTCTACCGCCGTCCTGACATTGCGCACATCGTTCAGCGCGTCAAATATACGGATCCGGTCTATTCCGTTCTCTATGGATTTCTTCACAAAATAATCCACAACATCATCAGAATAGTGGCGGTATCCGAGAATATTCTGTCCTCGAAGCAGCATCTGCAGCTGCGTATTAGGCATAGCCTTTCGGATGGTCCGCAGCCGCTCCCAGGGATCCTCCCCAAGGAAGCGGATACAGGAATCAAATGTCGCACCGCCCCAGCATTCTACCGCTTCATAGCCAACACTGTCCATGGTGCCGAGTATGGGCAGCATATCCTCACTGGGCATCCTTGTGGCGATCAGGGACTGCTGACCATCCCGGATCACCGTCTCCATAATTCTCAGTTTTTTACTCATATTTCAAGCTCCTTAATGCAGCAGCCCAGTGTTTTTCCAGGCTGCCGCCGCTGTATATACAGACAGTCTCACTGTTCTATGCTGATTGTTATATACCAAATATCGCCATGAACACACCGGCTGCCACCGCAGTTCCTATGACACCTGCCACATTGGGTCCCATGGCATGCATGAGAAGGAAATTCGTGGGATCCGCTTCTGCCCCCACCTTCTGCGCGACGCGGGCAGACATGGGAACGGCGGATACACCTGCTGCCCCAATCAGCGGATTTACCTTTCCGCCTGTGGCTACGCACATGACCTTACCGAAGATCACGCCGGCAAATGTAGCTATGGCAAAGGCACAAAGTCCCAGCACGATGATCTTCAGCGTGCTGACCTGCAGGAAACGTTCCGCGCTCGTTGTTCCGCCTACAGATGTCCCCAGGAAGATGACGACGATATACATCAGTGCGTTGGACGCTGTATCCTTCAGCTGGCGCACGACGCCGCATTCCCGGAAAAGATTGCCCAGCATGAGCATGCCGATCAGCGGCGCTGTAGAGGGCAGCAGAAGGGCAACCACGATGGTCACCACGATAGGGAATGCGATCCGCTCTCTCCGGGAGACTTCTCTAAGCTGATCCATCTTGATCTTCCGTTCTTTCTCTGTAGTGAACATCTTCATGATGGGCGGCTGGATGATTGGAACCAGCGCCATATAGGAATACGCCGCAACGGCGATCGGTCCAAGAAGTTCCTTCTGTCCCAGCTTCATCGCAAGGTATATGGAAGTCGGTCCGTCTGCTCCTCCGATGATCGCCACGGCAGCAGCCTGTTCATCGCTGAATCCCCACAGCATTGCAAGGAAGAACGCAGCAAACACGCCGAACTGGGCAGCGGCTCCCAGAAGGAAACTCTTGGGGTTGGCAATCAGCGGCCCAAAATCCGTCAGCGCGCCTACGCCCAGGAATATCAGTGACGGGAGGATCGCCCATTCGTCCAGCTGGTAAAAATACCACAGCAGACCCCCCTCCTCCGCTATGCTGGGGTACAGATTGACCAGCAGCATGCCGAAAGCGATGGGCACCAGAAGCAGCGGCTCATAGCCCTTCGCTATAGCAAGGTACAGCAATAGTAGCGCGACGCAGATCATGATCACATTGCCCAGCGTTATACTGGCAAAGGCAGTCTGGCCAATGAGGTTAGAAATTGTACTCGCCATTCCGATCACCTACTTCAGTGTCGCGACGACCTGTCCGGCTTTGACTTCTTCTCCTTCTGCGACCGTGATCTGGACAAGTTCACCCTTCTCCGGCGCAACGACGGGGATCTCCATCTTCATAGCCTCGATCACAAGAACGGTATCACCTGCCTCCAGCACATCGCCGGGTTTGGAGGAAATTTTCCATATCTTTCCTGCCGTCCCGGTTTTCACCTCAATGGAACCCGGAGCGGCGGCTGGAGCAGCTTGCGGCGCCGCAGATACTGACGGCGCCGATTCCCCAGATGCCGGTGCGGCCTGAGCCGCTGTCGACTCTGTTCCGGAGACCGTACTGTTCTTCTTTTCTACTTCGACTTCGTATTCTACACCGTTTACTCGGACAATGTATGTTTCCATTTTGCTCTCCTTACGCTCCTGACGATATACTCTCCGTCCTGTTTCTCCTGTTCCTGCTTATGTTCCTCAGCGATCTGCGCCATGACAGCAGCCGTGATCACGGCGATCAGGACATTGGGATCTCCACCGTTTTCCGCTCCAGCGGCACCGGCAGCCTCTGGCGTCACCGCGCCGGTCGTGCCTTTGTTCTCATCAGCTTCCGCGTTCTCTTCCTTCGGCCTGAGCCAGGGGATAAAGCGAAAGCAGCTGATCAGCACAGACATGAAAATCAGGAGAAGGAATACCGTTCCCATTCCCAGAAGAGTATCTATTCCTGCTGTCTTCAGAATCTCTCCGAATGTCATTTTATTCTCCTATCTGCTGTTTACAAATGTTTCCAGAGCGCCGATGATATATTTCCTCGTTTCCTCCGGGGCTATGATCCTGTCCACAGAACCCAGTCTCGCCAGCGCCATGGGGCTGGAATAAGCGTCTCTGTACTGCTCCGCCAGCTCCTGGTTATATGTGCCGTTTATCATCTCCACAGCCTGCTCCGGATTGATGAGGCTTACATCGGCGTCATCCCAGATAAACGTGTAATCGCAGCCGAGGCCCTTGCTGTTCAGCAGACTGTAAGCGCTGCCGAAAACATCTCCGGCGATAACATTGATCTGGAGCACGTCCGCTTCCGCAAACTGTCTCGCCAGACGGCGGGCGGCGTTGGGCAGGTTCGCCTCATTGGACACGGTCTTCTGGTAACCATCCGTATAGATGATCGTCAGCACCGGCAGATGGAACTTGGTGCAGGTATGGGTGATATACCCTGCTTTCTCCAGTCCCTGATAGGACAGAAGACGCCTGCCCTCAACCTCATTGCAGCAGCACACGCCGACAGGCAGCCCGTTCATCCGTATAAAGCCCGTGATCATGTCCTCTCCCTTGTCTGGCTTCGTCTCCAGAAGAAGATGATCATCTGCAATTTCCCGGAGCATTGCCCTGCCGTCTCCCAGCATGCCTCGAAGGGAAGGACAGAGGCGGTTCAGATCATCTTCTGTCTCTACAGCCTGGGGAGCAAATGCCACACTGGGGGGCAGCGTCGTAACTAAAGAGCGGATCCTGGTCACGATCTCCTCCCAGCTGTAGTGTCCGTCATCATAGGCGGAGATATCATCGATTTCACCGCCGAAAGAGGTATCTTCCTCGATCAGGCTGCTGGGATTGACAAACAGATGTCCCCGTTCCTTTTCAATAAATACATAGTCCGCAATAACTGCCGAAAGGGACATGCCTCCGCCGCAGTCCCCCACGACTGCCGCGATCTGGAGTATTTTGGACGACGCCTTGGTCTGTATGTTGTAAAGACGGGCAAACTGTTCCAGACCCACGATGCCTTCCTCCACCCGGAAGCCGCTGCAGTCCAGCAGCCCGATCACGGGCGCTCTCGCCTTGACAGCGTGATCATACATATTGAAGATCTTCCGTCCGTGCATCTCACCGAATGTTCCGCCCATTACCTCGCCGTCCTGGGCATAAATGTAGACCAGGTTGCCGTCTATCGTCCCATAGCCGGTAATAACACCATCGGACTCCTGAACTTCATCCGGTGCATAGAAGCTGGTCATCCTGGCAGAGACATGCTCGCCCATCTCCATAAAGCTCCCCGGATCCAGAAGTTCCTGAATCATAGTGTACGCCCTGGTCTGTCCGCTGCGTTTATTAATAACCATTGCAACCCTCCATTGACTTACACAGCCGATGAATGTCTGCACGTCCGTCTCCTGTTCTCAAAAAGGCAGACAATCATTTTCACAAATGAATTAATTCGTTTATATAATAACATTCTAACATATTCCAAGCACGAACGTTTATACAAAAAAACAGAAACGGCAGGTTATTTCAGCCTGCCGTTATTAGAATTTCTTATGTCGGATTTTTCAGTCTTTCATTATTTCGCCAGAAGTTCCGCTGTAAATTTATCCATCGGTTCGCTGCTGTAATCCTCCACGCTGCCTCCGTCACACGCTGCTGCCAGAGCAGGGTCGATTGGAAGCTTCGCTACTGTGGAAATGCCGTGAGCCCTGGCGACTTCCTCTATATGGCTCTCGCCGAAAATGCTGTGCTCGCTTCCGCAGTCGGGACACTTGAAGTAGGACATATTCTCTACGATGCCAAGCACCGGGATATTCATCATATCCGCCATCTTCACCGCCTTCTCCACGATCATTCCGACAAGATCCTGAGGAGACGTTACGATAACTATGCCGTCAACGGGAAGCTGCTGGTAAACAGTCAGAGCCACGTCCCCTGTTCCCGGCGGCATATCCACAAACATAACATCGATGTCGCCCCAGATCACATCGCTCCAGAACTGGGTAATTACGCCGCCCAGCAGCGGTCCTCTCCAGACCACCGGATCTGTCTCATTCTCCAGAAGGAGATTGACGGACATCGTCTTGATTCCTGTCTTGGTGAACTCCGGTAGCATAACCTCTCCGTTGCCCTTCGCCTTCTCATGGATACCGAACGCTGCCGGAATGGACGGTCCTGTTATATCCGCATCAAGTACCGCAACATTCTTTCCCGCTCTGCGGGCAGCCGCAGCCATCATGGACGCGACGGACGACTTGCCGACGCCTCCCTTGCCACTCACGACGCCGATGACCTTCTTAATATCAGAAGAAGCGTTCATGGGCGCCTTGGGAATTCCCGCCTGCTGACGATCTCCGCAGTCTCCAACGGCGCATGAGCCGCAGTCATGATTACAATCTGCCATAGTATTTACCTCCGTTAATTCTATTTGTTATCTATCGATTCTATACCACAATATCTAAAAGATACCCAGGTTCTTAAAAATAAACAGCCATCCAAACATGGAAAGACAGGCGAAAGCCGACGAAAATATGACGCAGTTTCCTGCCAGTTCCCCATCGCCGTCCATGACCTGGGCCATCGTAAACGACGCGATCGCCGTAGGCGCAGCATACATGGCAACCAGAGAAACGAACGTGACGCCTCGGAAGCCAAGAAGCGCTGCAACAGGCAGAAATATGCCCGGAACGATGATAAGGCGCCCCAGAACACAGAAGATCATGTCCTTCTTCGTCCTGGATATGCTCCCCATGCTGAAGGATGCTCCCAGCGAGATGAGCGACATGGTGATCGCGCAGGTGGAGAGCTCATCCACCACGGACTCCGCGAATGCTGGAAGTTTCCATCCCGTTACAACAAAGGTCAGACCGGCAATCGCTCCCAGGATCAACGGATTTTTCAGCACGCTGACCAGGATATGTCCCGGTTTGATCTCTCCTTTTCTGTATGTCTCAAGGACCACCACCGCCATGACGTTATAGATCGGCACGATAATGGCAATAAGCATCGCTGTAACCGCAACATTCCCGGCGCCGTAAATATTCATCGCCACAGGAAGGCCCATGATGACGAAATTGCTTCGGTATATTGCCTGCACCATGACGCCGCGTCTGCGGCTCTCCTTCTCCATATGATGGATCAGGGGAATGGACAGCCCGATCACCGCAAAAACCGATATTACCGCAAAGCAGATCAGTTTCGGATTCAGTGCTTCCTCCAGGTCCGCGCCGTACAGGTTATGGAACATCATGCATGGATAACAGACGATAAAGACAAGGCGGTTCAGTTTCGCGGCGCCTGTACCGTCGATCAGCTTTCCGGCCCTGGCTGTAAATCCGATGATCATCAGGATGAACATCGGGAGCACCGCGCTGACACAGATGATAAAATTACTCAGCATCCGTGATCACCGTCTCTACGGGCCGGTCATATTCATCCATGGGGATCTCACCATCCCGGCATGTGACTTTCTCCATACAAATCATGGCAAGATCCGCCTGCATCCCGTCAAGGTAGCGGTCGTAGTAACCTCTTCCGTGACCGAGGCGGCTGCCCTGATGGTCGCAGGTCACACAGGGTATGACACAGAAATCGATTTCATCCTTATTCACTTCCGGCAGCCCCTTCCGGGGTTCGAGAAGTCCGTAAAAACTGTTCTCCAGATCCGCCGCAGGGTCGGTGATCTGTATCGCGCACATATCTGTTTTACTTGTGCACAGGGGTACACAGACCCGCTTTCCGCTCTTAAGGGCGTCAGCGATAATGCCCGATGTATCCGGTTCTTTTCCAACGCCCACAAAACAGAATATCGTCTCAGCTGATCTGTACGCCGGAAGAGCAGTCACCTTTTCTGTGATCTTTCTGCTTGCTTCCTGGATGTACTCCTGCGAAAGAGTCCTGTTGATTTCCTTCACACGGCTGCGCAGCGCCTTCTTTCGGGCCTGCACATCTTCTGTATGCTGCTGTACACTCATCGATTACCTCTCAATAAAAGGACACTCCACGCATTCCGGTCTTCTTGGGTGATCCGGGTCACAGTGTATGGGATAGATCCTGACATTCGGCCGGAGTTTATCGCCCATGACGGACTTGAGCCCGGCGATCTGACAGAGCGTTCCCGCAAAGTCCGTGACCTGTCCCTGTTTGGACTGGCGAAGCACCGCCCGATATATGGGCGGCATGTCCCGGTCATAGTACTCATCATCATATTCGTAGTACTGGCTGAATGACGGCAGCTTCACCGGGTTGTACAATGGACAGTACAGGTAACAGTTATTGCATCGGTCGCAGCTGTTCTCATCGATCCGGGGCAGCCATCTGCCGTTCTCGTCCCTGACCATTTTAATACAGAATCTGCGATTGCATCCTAAAACACAGGCTCCGCAGCCGTTGCAGCCCGGTATCCTCTCATACATCTGCATGTTTGTATCCTCTCCTCGTTTTTTAAAATAAGTCCCGCGGAAAAACTCCGCAAAGATTATTATATCATAGTTCCCCATTTATCCAACTGTTATTTGTACTCATTCCTGTGTTCTGAGTTCTACACACACAAATACGGGCTGTCATCTGACAGCCCGTCTGTTTTACACATTTTATTAAATTTTACTGATTCCAAAAGTCATATCGTAATCTATATATAAATCTTAAACGAATCTATATCAACTTCGGTATATCTACTTCTTCCTTTCTGCCCTGTCCACTCACCGGAGTATTTCTCCTTAGAATGTTCATCTCTGGCATTTCCTGATCGCCGGAACTGTGTCTTCCAAATGTTTCAGCATCTTTCCATCTGTTCCTCATGCAATCAAGCAGATTCCGCAACTGTTACGATATTTGCTCGGGCTCTTGCCTCGGACCACATACCAACCTGCATCAGCAGAAGGTCCTTTCCTCGGGATGGTCTCTGCCTTCGTCCACAATCAGTAAATCGATATCGTTATGACCCTACTGAATCTGATACGCGGTCGCGAGGCAATGCCCTGATATGTCTCCTGGACCTAAGCTTCTGTATTGCATCAGCCTCACTCCTTTCTGTACGTTCTGTACTTTTTATCTTGGCTATATACTATCACTTCACCGCGGAAAAGTCAACAGTTTTTCTCAGAATTTCCTGATTATTTTAATTTGCCGCATTACAGCCCGTACGCCGGCAATTTCAATCATTTCACCCGAACAGTATTGGACCAGCTGTAATGACCGGCTTCTCCATTCTTAATGTAGTTCGCCCTTACCCGGTAGTATCCCTTCTTATGTAACCTGACGGTGAGACGACGCGTGCTGCTCTTTACCGTCTTATAATCTGAGTACGCTGCTCCCTTCGAAGGCTTCCACTGGACCGTATACCCGCTGGCAGCAGGATTCTTCTTCCAGGTCAGACGGACCAGTTTCTTCGTCTTCTTCGTTACCCGGAGCCGGTAATCCTTCTTTCCTTTATAATCCTTCTTCGCGATAATAACCTTTCTGGACACTTTCCAGTTATAAGGAGAGGACAAAGCCAGGTCCGACGGTATGGCCGCAGTCACTGTAACTGTGCCGGATCGAAAAGTCTTAAGCATCCCGCTGTCCCTGTCGATTTCCGCCAGTGACGGCTTACTGACAGACCATGTGATCCTGCTGTGGGCAACATTCTCGCTGCTCCCCGACGCATCGCACACTGCGGCGCCGAACGCAAAAGATTCCCCCGCCGTAAGCCATTTTACAGACTGTGTCATCTTCACTTTCGATGGCGCTTTTTTTACGGTGATCTCCACCGGTTCCGATTCAATATACTTGATACTCGAGGAATTGGTATTATAAAGGTCGGAGGGCGTCTCGTACGTATAAGCTGTGATCTTCGTCTTGCCCTCTTTTTTGCCGACTATGATCCCCGCTTCGTTGACAAATGCAACAGACGTGTCTTCTGATTTCCAGTATATCTCTTTGTTATAATATGCTTCTTTGTCCGCCGCATCTGACGGCAGCGGCTGAGCGAGCATCAGATCCGCCTCCCCGATGCCCAGCTCCCCGTCGGCAGGGGACATGAGGATCTTAACGCTTTCCGTTTTTACTGAAGGCTTAACGCTGACCGTACACTGGGCAGAACGATTACCGGACTGTACCGTTATGATCGCCTGTCCTTCTTTATATCCTTTGACGATTCCATTCTGGTCCACAGAAGCAACCGAAGTATCACTGCTGCTCCAGTATACAGAAGACAGACTGTCCGCGGGCAGCGTCAGGACTTCCGGTGTATATTCCTCACCGGCATAGATTTCTGCACTCGTTTCCTTCAGCATTATCGATTCCGCCGGTCCTGTTTTGGCATTCAGTGCGTTCCGGACGCATTTCTCCGCGTCAACAATACCGTAAGCCAGTTTTTTGGAATCGAACTTGCCTCCCTCCGAGGCACAGATGATATTATACACCTGAGCAGGTGTCAAATTGGGATTCGCGTCGAGGACGAGGGCTGCAACACCAGCAACGACAGGGGCAGCCATGGACGTACCCGACATGGTGCCGTATCGGCTCCCCGGCATTGTACTGAGTATGCTGTTTCCCGGCGCGGAAATATCCGTAACCATTCCGTAATTCGACCAGCCTGCCAGAGCTCCGGCAGACGTAGTCCCGTTGACAGCGATGACTTCCTTCATGTAACCGGGATTTTCTATCTGGTTTGAATGATCATTTCCGGATGCAGCAACCAGAACCACGCCTTTGTTATAGGCATCTATAACCGCCCTTTCTTCCACGCGGTCTCTTCCGACGCTGCCAAAGCTCATGTTTATTACATCCGCGCCGCTGCTGGCGGCGTAGTTTATCCCTTTCACCACATCCGCGGTGAATATATTCTCTCCGTCAGCGCTGCATCCTACGCTCATGACCTGGACAAGCTGGTTATCATGGCCGCTGGCGACCCCGCTTCCTCCCTTGCCGTTGCCGTAGGTCGCGCCGATGATTCCCGCGATGTGGGTCCCATGTTCTCCCGTATCTTCCGTTTTCTCTGACTGTTCGTCCAAGGCGAAGGCTGTATAATTCCCGCGGCCGTTTCCTTCGATAAGATTCGCCTGGAGATCCTCGTGATCCGCGTCCACGCCGGTATCGAGGACTGCTACACGGGCTGGCGTAATCTTCTTTCCGGAACTCTCCAGTAGATCCCAGGCCTCTTCCGCGTGTACCATGCTCAGGTGATATTGCCGCTTCGAAGAAGCGACCAGCAGGAAAGGATCCGCCTCATCCTCCGCAATATGGTACCTGTAGTTCGGCTGGACGTCCACGACCTGCGAATCCTGCCGGAACTTAAGGATCGCTTTCCTGACCGACTCCCCGTCAGACAGGGAGACCTGGGCAGTCTTCTCATCGTTCCCGTTCTCTATGATCTGCTGGACATCCGCATCCTTCTTCTGGCAGTTCTTATCGATTTTCCTCTCCGACATGCTGCCGTCATAGGTAACAAGGAGCTCGCCCTCGGCATAGTCCCTGCCCTTCAGCAGTTCCTCAACAGATGCGGAACCGGGCGCGCCGCTGCTCCCGGCCGCCTCCTGACCGCCTGCAAAAACAAAACTCCCCTGACTGCAGATCAGCGCCGCTGCCAGGGTCATTGTCAACAAAGCCTTCTTCATCATGATCTCCTATTATTGTAAACACACACATCTTAATAAATAATACACGGTCAGCGCCAGAGCTCCCGGATCCTGATCACAATGTACACCGTCCGGTCGTCAAAATCAGGCTGGGGCAGCGGTCCTGTGATCCATCCGTTTTTTTCTTCTACAGGGCTGAAAGAATACCACAGCAGTTCCCCGCCCTTCTGGCCTGCATAGATCATGGTATGCACCCGGTTGAAGATGCTGGATCCAAACTGAAATCCGCAGATGTCTCCCGGTTTCAGCTCTGCTTCCGCCGGGATCCTGGCCGGCCGCCTGATATGGAACTTCCGGCTGAAAATGAGATAAGCTCTGGATTTTCCGTGGATCTTCTTCCCAAGCCAGAAGGATGCGCCCCGGCGCAGGAGTCCGGCATTATACATTGCTTCCATAACAAAGCCCACACAGTTGGTGCTCCCTTTTTTCCGGATCTTCCCTGCCTTGCTGCCGTGCCGGTTATATTTTACCTGTTTTTCCCCCAGTTCCCGGGATGTTTCTTCTACGATGTCCAGCCACTCTCGAACGTTCATCCGCCGACCTCCGATAATTATCATTTACAGACTTTAATATTACCACAGGTATCTGTGTCGGGCAAATAAAAAATACGCTCTTGTATTTTGTCAAATCACAGAATTTATCAAAATTATTGTTTAATTTATGCTTTTCGCTTTGTTTATATAAAATATGGTGTTATAATCAATTTTATAATTGTTGTCATAGAGTTGTAAGGAGTTTGTTATGAAGAAGAAAGGAATGAGACGGCTTCGGCTGATCGTCGCTGCAACGGCAGCTGCGATGCTGATCACCACCGCAGGAGCCTTTGCCTGTACAGGTATGTACGTCGGCAAGGATGCCAGCAAAGAAGGTACCACAACCATCGCCAGAAGTGAGGACCAGGGCGGCGGCGCCTATAACAAGATGTTCAAGGTGCAGAAAAGGGTCACTAAGGCAGGCAGATATTATAAAGACACTGCTAACGGCCTGAAAGTAGCGCTTCCGAAGACTACATATAAATATACTTACGTGCCGGACAGCTCCGACGCTAATGACGGTCAGTATCCTGCCAGCTGCACCAACGAATATGGCCTGGCGGTGATCGGAACCGTTTCCACCGGCGTATCGGAAGAATACGAGAAGCTTGATCCTACAAAGGACAATGCCCTCCGAGAAGCGATCCTCCCCGGACTCGTTGCCTGTCAGTCCAAGACAGCACTCCAGGCTGTAGAAGTTACCGGCAAACTGATCACCAAATACGGTTCAGAGGAATGGAACACGCTGCTCTACGCTGATCAGAAAGAAGCATGGATCATCGAGACTTACGGCGGTTCCACATGGTGCGCCTATAAACTGCCTGCCGACAGCGTCGCGGTATTCGGCAATCAGGTCATGATCCAGTCCTGGGATCCTGCAGATAAGGAAAACTTCCGCGCATCGGATAATCTTCAGGAAACTCTGGACAAGGTCGGAGCAGTTAAGAACGAAGACGGAACATATAACGTAGCCAAAACAGTTACCGGATCCACCAGAGACGAGTATTCCAACATGAGGACATGGGAAGGTCACCGCATCCTGGCGCCCTCTACAGAAGGAATCAGTACATATAATAATGACGAATTCTACCCGCTGGCCTATAAGCCGGATCAGAAGGTAAGCGTTACGGATCTGATGGATCTCTATCGCGACCGCTACGAGGGAACGGATTATGATATGAGCAAGGCGGAAAATGCATCCCGCCGCTGCATCGGCGTCACTCGTTCCTCCGACATCCATATCACTCAGGTGTACAGCAATCTCCCCAAAGACAGCTGTGACCTCCAGTGGCTGTGCATGGGCAATGCAGAGCACAGTGTATTCATCCCGGCGTTCAGCGGAATCACAGACACACTGGCAGCATATAAGGTCGATGGAAGTGCCTATAACGCAAAGAGCGCATGGTGGCAGTTCAAGAGCATTGATACCGTTGCGGGTTATGACAGAGAATTCCTCTCCCAGGGCGTAAAAGATTTCTGGAAAGCCCAGGAGACCTCGCAGTATGCTTCCATCCAGAAGAAGCTGAAGACGGTATCCAGCAAATATAAGAAGAGCAAGAAGACGGGTCGTGCATATGTCACGTCTCTCGGAAAGACTATGGCGCAGAAGCAGCTGAACAATGTGAAAGTTCTTTATGCACCATTGGAATATGTAGCGACGAACAATCACAATGACAGAGCAAATAACAAGCGCAAGACCACATTTGTCAAACCCGTCGCTCTAATAAACGCGGCGAAGGCAGCCGGCTATAAGGTAAAGGTCAGCGGAAGAAATATCACCCTGACAAAGGACGGTGTAAAATGGGGTCTCACGAATAACTCCAAGGGTTATTTCATGGACGGCGAATACGAAGATGATCTGGATTATCCTATCTACACAGTAAACAAAGTAGTTTACGCACCTTCGAATTTTGCGGACAACCTTACGAAAAGTGAATAAACCGATCATAAAGAGGAGCATGCCGTCGGCATGCTCCCCGTTTTTCTATAATTCCAAACTGTATACGTAATCATCCATAAAATAGCCCTGGCCGATGTCGTTCTTCTCTTCTCTGATGACGCGAAACCCCATGGACTCATAAGCGTAAATGGCGTCATTGTTCCGGTTGACATTCAGCTCGATGGACTTAAGCCCGGCGGACTTTGCTTCGCTCACGACGAAATCAAGCATCTGGCGGGAATAGCCCCTGCCGCGCTCCGTCTTATATAGATAGAACTTGCTCAGGTACATCGCTGTACCCCGGGAATAGAACGCGAGGAACCCAACAATCCTGCCCTCATTCTCAACGAAGTAATACTGGTATCCTTCTTCCAGCTGCTCCGAGATCGCCTCTGTGGTCTGGAACTTTCCGATCATATAGTCGTTCTGCGCTTTACCAATGATGGGGTCGAAATGCTCCCGGACGATCTCTGTGGCCATAGCGGACATCGCTGCGATGTTCCACTTGTCATCTTTTTTCAGTTCAACAAAATCCATACTGCCTTCCTCCTCTGAATGAGTATATTACGCACTGTTTATTTTCGCAAGCCGGAAGTATCTCAAAAAATTATTGCGCCGTCGGGGGAACCATGGTAATATAATTTGTTCATTCGCCCTACGACGCGGATGATCAGCGAGCAGACAGAAAATAGACAGATAAAGAAAGTGAGACATATGAATTTTACCGAACTCGGCGTAGAAGAAACGATAGTGAAAAGCCTGGATAAGATGGGGTTCCAGGAAGCCACTCCCATACAGGAGCAGGCGATCCCCGTGGTCCTTGGGGGGCACGATGCAGTCGGCCTGGCCCAGACTGGCACGGGAAAGACCGCTGCCTACGGCATCCCCATGATCCAGAGCATCACAGAAACAGGACGAGGAGTGCAGGGACTGATCCTGGCTCCCACAAGGGAACTTGCGGTACAGGTCGCCGGCGAACTGGAGAAGATGTCGGCCCAGGTCAGGAATCTGAAGATCCTTGCCGTTTATGGAGGCACGGATATCACCCGCCAGTTCGTCGCGCTGCGCCGGGGCGTAGACATTGTGGTGGGCACTCCAGGCAGAGTACTCGATCACATGCGAAGGAAGACTTTGTCCCTGGAACATATCAGCATGCTTGTCCTTGATGAAGCGGACGAAATGCTGGACATGGGTTTCCGGGAGGATATAGAGGCGGTACTGGAGCAGCTCCCCCCGGAGCACCAGACCACCCTGTTCTCCGCGACGATGGCAGAGGAAATCCTGGACCTTGCCCGGAAATTCCTGCGGGATCCTCAGCTCATCGAGGTTTCTCACGATGAGCTGACCGTATCCGGGATCCGCCAGAGCTACTATAAAGTACGGGGCAACCAGAAAGACGAGGCTTTGTGCCGGCTCATAGACTATATGTCACCCAAGCGCTCCCTGATTTTCTGCAACACCAAGAAGAAAACAGAGGAGCTGACCGTGCTGCTGAAGCGCAGAGGCTATTCCGCAGAAGGTCTTCACGGCGACCTGGTCCAGCAGCAGCGGGATCGGGTAATGGAGCTTTTCCGCACCGGGGGCACCGAGCTGCTCCTTGCCACGGATGTGGCTGCCCGGGGCCTGGATATCGACGATGTAGACATCGTGTTCAACTATGACCTGCCCCAGGAGATGGAGTATTACGTGCACCGGATCGGCCGCACGGGACGCAACGGGAAGAAGGGCAAAGCCGTTTCCCTGATCACGCCCAGAGAAATGTTCAAGATCGAGGCGCTGGAAGAATTCTGCAGCTGCCGTATTAAAGAAAAGAAAATGCCCACCTTCGATGACGTGCTCCCGATCAAGGCCCAGAGCAACATCGACCGGGCATTGGCGTTCACGTCCGACATGGATCTGGACCAGTACCGGGGTTTTATAACAAAGGCCTGTTACCAGACGGGGCTCAGTCCCCTGGATGTGGCAGCGGCATTCCTGCGGGAAGGACTGGGCGAAGAACGGGAAAAGCTGGAGATCTCCAGCGAAAATCCCAGCCGCTCCCGCCGCAAAAAGGATGGCCGCCGGCGAGATGACCGCAGGCGCGAGGAACGCCGGAAATCAGCTGATCACCGGAAATCAGATGAAGGTCACAAGCCAGCAGACCGCAGCGAGCACACCCGCCATTCAGACCGCACAGGTCACACGAAACGAAATTCCGGGGATTTCTCAAGAAAGCGCCGCAGCAGCAGCGCCCCCGGAAAGAATAAGGTCCGCAGGAAGAAGAAGTAATTCAAAACACCAAGTCAATATAGATTCGCGTAGATCTCTCGGATCTCATCCGCGCTGAGGGGCACGTAATTATTGTTCAGCAGCCGCTGCTGATTATCGATGGTCGATTGAGTAAACTCATCGATCTGCCCCTCCGTCATGCCGTATTCCCTGAGGGGCTTTTTCTCGATCAGGTTGCCCAGCAGCTGATCCAGCTCCTCATATACGGAAGATTCACTGCATCCCAGCAGCTGCCCGTATAATTGATTCAGGGAAGCGATCTTGCCCTCAGGGGCTTTTCGCATGTACATCTTAAATACCTCGGTAAAGAACTGATAATTTGCTTCCCCGTGGGGCACATGGAATGCACCGCCGATCGCATAGGACAAAGCATGGACTGCCCCGCA
This sequence comes from uncultured Eubacteriales bacterium, assembly GCA_900315125.1. Lineage (GTDB taxonomy): Bacteria > Bacillota > Clostridia > Peptostreptococcales > Anaerovoracaceae > Aminicella. Next base: position 9,349 of record OMXT01000066.1, on the reverse strand, counting down.
TCCCGCATTGCCGAAGGCGATGCCGGCATAATTAGAAGCCAGGCTGAAATCTTTCAGCAGCGGCTTCCGCGCATCTTTATCATTGCCGTTATCAATGATCTTGCGGTATCCGGATAAGATCATGCGTATTGCTTCCAGCGAATACATCTCTGTAAAGGGCGAAGCCTTCGGTGAAAGATAAGATTCTGTCGCATGGATGAGCGCATCGATTGAACTGGTCGCGAACACTTTATCCGGCAGGTTTTCCAGGCTCTGGGGGATCAGAACTGCGGCATCCGCCGCGATCAGGTTCGTCGCCAGACCCTTCTTTGTATGAAGGGACTTCAGTTCTGCAACAGAAACGTTCGTGACCTCAGAACCTGTGCCGCATGTGGTCGGGATCAGCACCAGCTTCTTTATCTTCCGTGGTTCCGCGCTGCCCGTAAAGAGATCCACACTGTGCTCCGGCACATCCAGCGCCAGAATCTTACATATATCGATGATCGTCCCTCCGCCCAGAGCGATGACACGGTCAAACTCATAATTTTTCATCTCAGATATGATCGCGTCGATCATCAGATCCGACGGTTCCCCCGAGCCGTATTTCTCCTGGTAAATCACCGCAGCGTCCAGGTCAAGGGGTTCAAGATACGGGTCATAAAGCCACTGGTTGGTAACGATCAGGTCCCCTGCTCCCACGTGGAATTCTGAAACGAATTCTTCAAATGTATCAAAATAATAAATCGACGGTAAAACTTCCAGTGCTTTCATTATACAAGCATCCCCTTTCGTTATTATTGATTTTTCCGTTCATCCAGCCTCTGCCGGATCTCATCCAGCAGTTCCGGGTGACGCCTTGACTGAAGATCCGGGAATGCGCGGAAGACCCTTCCTGATCCAAAGATCTGGTGCGCGCCGAGGGAAGATATCTCTTCCTCCAAACGTTTCCGGTATTCCTCTGCCCTTTCTTTTCTCCTTCTCTTCAGTTCCAGCTCATGATTCTCGGCAGCCTGGACCTTCTCGTCCACATCCTCCTTCAGTTCTGCCCTCGCCAAGGCAGACTGAATCCGAGCGTCCTGGATGTCCTGCGCCGCTTCAATCGTATTATCCGCAATATATTCGCTGATCAGGTCACTTCCCTTCCGCATGGCAAGACGTAGCTGATCCAGTTCCTCAAAACGTTTGTTCAGACCGCGGACAATAGCAACCGTCACGATCAGGTCTGCTGTCAGCAGAATATACGCCGCAGCCATCAGTATCCACCCTGCCTCGGACGGTTCACTCGCCCTCTGAAATCCGGCAATGAAGGGATGGACGATCTCAACGATAAATACAACGCCAAGGCCCCAGATAATGCTGAATTCCAGGCATATATATCCGTGGAAATTCAGGGGCTTATCCGAATAATCCCACCACCGCGCATGGAATATCTTATCCAGCGCCCATCCGGCTGTAAGCTCTATGGCCGTCGTCAGAATCATTCCAAAAATAAAGATATAGACCGGCTTGATATGGACCGCCGGATCACCCGTATCTATGGAGTTTAACAAAGCCAGTATTGCCAGCATTCCAAATCCATAGACAGGACACACGGGCCCGTTCAGAAATCCCCGGTTAACCACCTTCCCCAGCGTCACCGCGTGATACATCACCTCGATCACCCACCCAAGGAACGAGTAAATAAGAAAATAACTGCAAATCTGATAATATGTCAATCCCGCGATCATTATATCCCTCTCTGGTTTATCCTTCTCTGACTTTTCTGCTATATGATACATAATTATACTTCACCATTCACGAAAATCAATGATTTATCAATAATCAATTATAAATCACATATATATTAATGTTTTTTTGTGAATAAGATAAAAATCATGGACAATTTTTTCACAGACAGGTATAATGAGGAAGAATAAATATTCATACCACTGCCGATCCGGTTGCTTTTGTTTTTTGACCGACAGTAACTGGATTCGGCAGTGTTTTGCTCTGCCAATATTAGGAGGTACTATGAGCACTGTTGATTTTTCCAGAATAGACTCCATTCTGGATGCCCACGGACGCAGCAAACAGGCTGTCATCGCCATACTTCAGGACATCCAGGAAGAGTATAACTATCTTCCGAAGGAAATTTTTCCTTACGTAGCACGCGCACTGGACATCGGCGAAGCGCGCCTGTACGGCGTTGCCACATTCTATGCTGATTTCTCACTGGAACCAAAGGGCAAACACATCTTCCGCTGCTGCGACGGGACAGCATGTCATGTCCGCCGCTCCCAGCCGATCCTGGACCGGCTCCGCACAGAACTCGGCCTGACTGAAAGCCATACGACCACTGAAGACCTGCTGTACACAGTGGAGACCGTATCCTGTCTCGGCGCCTGCGGCCTTGCCCCGGCGATGACGCTGGACGGGGAAATGCATCCCAATATGACGCCCGACAAGGCTTCTGCCCTGCTGCGCAAGCTGAGAGAGGAGGAAAACGATGACTAGACTCTGCAGCCTGAATGACCTGGCCGAATACCGAAAAACCTGCGAACAGGCCTTTGCCCGCGAAAAGAAAAAGATCCTCGTCTGCAGCGGAAACGGCTGCCTCTCCTGCGGCGCCATGGATGTACACAGAGAATTTCAGCGGATACTGGAAGAGAAGGGGCTGCCCTACGAAGTAAGTCTGGCAATGGATCCCCACGATGACGTTCCAGAAGATCTCACCGGTTTGAAAGCCACGGGCTGCCACGGCATGTGCGAACTGGGCCCTGTCGTCCGCATCGAACCGGAAGGCTGGATGTATACCAAAGTTAAGCCGGAGGACTGCGAGGAGATCATCGAGATGAGCCTCGTCGCAGGCGAGCCCATAGACCGTCTTGCGGTTCACCAGAACGGGACCGTCTACCGCCGTCATGACGACATTCCTTTCTATAAAAAACAGACGCGCCTGGTATACGGCGACAGCGACAGGATCAATTCCACATCTATTAATGACTATATCGCCATCGGCGGACTTACTGCACTGGCTAAGGCACTGGGCTCCATGAGCCAGCAGGATATCGTCGAGGAGATCGATAAGTCCAACCTGAGAGGAAGAGGCGGCAGCGGGTTCCGCGCCGGCATCAAATGGAAATCCGTTCTGCGTCAGGAAGAGACGCCGAAGTACGTCGTATGCAACGGTGATGAAGGAGACCCCGGCGCATTCATGGACCAGGGTGTCATGGAAGGGATCCCCGCCCGTATGCTGGAGGGGATGATCATCGCAGGCATCGCCGTGGGCGCAGAAGAGGGATATATTTACGTCCGGGCGGAGTACCCCAATGCAGTCAAACGTCTGGGGATCATGATCGGCCAGATGGAAGAACTGGGCATTCTCGGCGATGACATCCTCGGTTCCGGACGGCGCTTCCATATCCACATCAACCGGGGCGCAGGCGCCTTCGTCTGCGGAGAAGGTTCTGCCCTGACCGCATCCATAGAAGGCCACCGGGGCATGCCGAGAGTCAAGCCGCCCCGCACGGTGGAGCACGGACTCTTTGCCAAACCGACAGTACTTAATAATGTAGAAACCTATGCCAACGTACCTCTAATCATAGAAAACGGCGCGGACTGGTATCTTGGAATCGGCCCGGCTAACAGCCCCGGCACCAAGGTATTCTCTCTCACCGGAAATATTCTGAACACCGGCCTGATCGAAGTACCCATGGGCATCACCCTCCGGGAAGTCATCTATGACATCGGCGGCGGCATCCGGGGCGGAAGAGATCTGAAGGCCGTCCAGATCGGCGGACCTTCCGGCGGCTGCCTGACGAAGGATGACCTGGATCGCCCCCTGGACTTCGATTCCCTGAAGGAAGTGGGAGCAATCATCGGTTCCGGCGGTCTCGTTGTCATGGATGACCAGACATGTATGGTAGAAGTTGCCCGCTTCTTCATGAATTTCACTCAGAACGAATCCTGCGGAAAATGCGTTCCCTGCCGTGAAGGAACCAAGCGGATGCTGCAGATACTGGAGAAGATCGTCGCCGGCGAAGGCACAGAAGAGGATCTGGACCTGCTGGAGGAACTGGCAGATACCGTAAAGAACACATCGCTATGCGGTCTCGGCAAGACGGCGCCTAACCCAGTAGAAGGCACCATCCGCCGCTTCCGCGATGAATATATGGCACACATCAGAGACAAACGCTGTCCTGCGGGCGTCTGCAGCAAGCTGAAACGCTATGTGATAAACAAAGACCTGTGCAGAGGCTGTTCCAAATGCGCCCGCCAGTGCCCCGTTACAGCAATTACTGGCGAGCTGAAAAAGCCATATGTAATCAATCAGAACACGTGCATCAAGTGCGGCAGCTGCAAGGCAGTCTGCAGCTTTGACGCGATAGAGGAGGTATTCTAATGGCACCAAGACAGATCATGGAAATTGACGGCATGCCCGTCGAGATCGGAGATCAGAGGAATCTGCTGGATCTCATCCGGGACAACGGCATAGAGATGCCCACCTTCTGCTATCATACAGAGCTGTCCATCTACGGCGCCTGCCGGATGTGCATGGTGGAAGATGAGAGGGGCCGTCTCATGGCCAGCTGCTCCACCATTCCCAAAGCCGGAATGAAGATCCGGACGAACACCAGCCGTCTCCGCAAGTACAGAAAGAACATCCTGGAACTTCTCCTGGCAAACCACGACAGAGAGTGTACAACCTGCGGCAAGAGCGGAAGCTGCAAGCTTCAGGAGCTTGCACAGCAGTTCGGCATTCACCAGGTCCGCTTCCCCCAGACATGCCCGGAGGGCAGCATGGATATTTCTTCTCCCTGCATTGTCCGCAACCCGAGCAAATGCATTCTCTGCGGCGACTGCGTCCGGGAGTGCAACGAGGTCCAGAATGTAGGCGCCATAGACTTCTCCTTCCGGGGCTCCCACGCCAGAATCAATACAGCGTTCAGCCGGCCCATCGCTGAAACAGACTGCATCGGCTGCGGCCGCTGCACGGCTGCCTGCCCCACCGGCGCGCTGACGATCCATGACAATACAGAAGACATGTGGAAAGTGTTGGACGACCCCAGCGTTTACGTAACATGCCAGATCGCTCCCGCTGTCCGTGTCGCCCTGAGCAAGGGTCTGGGCATGGAAAATGATGACCACGCGGTAGAGCGGATCGTCGCTGTTCTTCACCGTCTGGGCGTAGATCAGGTCTATGATACATCCGCCGGCGCGGACCTGACAGTCATAGAGGAATCCGAGGAACTGATTCACCGGCTGGAAACCGGCGAAAACCTGCCCCTGATCTCCTCCTGCTGCCCGGCATGGGTCCAGTTCGCGGAGAAGAAGTATCGGGACTTCCTTCCCAATGTATCCACCTGCCGCTCCCCCATGAGCATGTTCGCTTCTGTAATTAAGGATCACCTGAAAGACAGCGAGGAGCTGGAGGGAAAGACCCACTGCCACATTGCGATCATGCCCTGCACTGCCAAAAAGTTTGAGGCAGCAAGAGAAGAATTCCGTCAGGATGGTATGCCCGATACGGATATGGTCATCACCACCCAGGAGCTGATCCGCATGATCCGCTCTTCCGGGATCATCTTTGAGAAGCTGCAGCCGGAAGCGCCGGACACGCCCTTCGGCACATGCTCCGGAGCAGGAATGATCTTCGGCGTTACCGGAGGCCTGACAGAAGCGGTGCTCCGCCGGATCGCCAGCGACGGTACAAGAACGAGCCTGGCTCACCTGGCCTTCACGGGCGTGCGTGGCATGGATTCCGTAAAGGAAACGGTCGTTCCCTACAAAGACAGGGATGTGCGCATCGCCATCGTCAGCGGCCTTGCTAATGCTTCTGATCTCCTGAACAAAGTCCGGTCCGGCGAGGTCCAGTATGACTTTATCGAGATCATGGCCTGCCCCGGCGGCTGCGTCAGCGGCGCCGGACAGCCCTACGAAGATGAAAGAGGACGCGCTGTCCGCGGTGAAGGCCTCTATACCGTGGACCGCATGAATCCGACCCGCCGTCCTCAGGATAATCCGCTGATGAAGGAGCTTTACAGCGGTCCCCTTCTCGGCAGGGAGCATGAGCTGCTCCACGTAGATTATGTGAAGGGAAACACATTACACTGATGTCTGCTTCAGAACAGTAACTCCGGTGTCCGGAACAGAGCCAGTCAGGGCTTTGTTTCCGGAGCCGGAATTTTTTGTGCGTATTTCTTCTTCTCATGTTAGAATCTCTATAAGAAAAATTTTATTATCTGCAGCATTTTGGGCCGCCCAGTTGTATGTTAAGTGAAAGTTTTACATAGATTCAGCAGTTGATGAAAGGAAGGACAGAATTTGGAAAACAGTATAACCGCTGGTAATTTCAGAACAGACCTGCCCGGTCGGCTGCTTCTCCGGCTTCGGATCTTATTCGCCCGGGCTCAGGCCGCCCGGGGGTCTGACGCCGCAGACAGGAAGACAGACGCAGGAGCATACCCGCCGCAGAACGAGAGCAGCCGGGTCCGCAGTCAGGCCGACCGTCTGCTCCGCCAGTATGGCAATTCCGTACTCCGCATGGCATATTCTTATCTTCATAATATGGAGGATGCCGAGGACATTCTGCAGGACACTTTGATCCAGTTTCTGAAAACAGCGCCTGCTCTGGAAACGCCAGCCCATGAGAAGGCCTGGCTCCTTCGGGTCGCCGCCAATCTCAGCAAGAACCGGATTAAATACAATGCGGTCCGCCAGAGCGATGAACTGATGGACGACCTGGCCGCCGAGGAGCGGCGGGACCTGGCCTTTGTGTGGGATGCTGTCCGGTGTCTTCCGGAGAAATACCGTGAGGTCATCCACCTTTTCTACGCTGAAGGATATTCCACGGCGCAGATCGCCGGGATCCTGGAGATGAAGGAATCTACGGTCCGCTCCAACCTGACCCGAGGCAGACAGAAGCTGAAGTCCGTGCTGAAAGAGGAGTTTGACTTTGGAGAATAAATACGCAGAAATAATGGATCGCGTACAGGTAACGCCCCAGATGCATGAGCGCATCCTGAACAATATAGAGCAGGCAGATCTCACTGCGTCCGCTGCCGCGCCGATCCGAAAGAATACAGCCGCAGGCCGCCGCAGTTTTTCCGGTCTCCGCCGGTTCACCGCCCTGGCCGCCTGTCTTGCCATCATGCTCGCCGGCGGGCTTGCTCTGCCAGATTACCTCCCCGGCAGCGATACGGACACAAGCGCGCCTCCCTCCGTTACCAGCCCGGTGAACGAGGCAGCAGAGGCGGCCAGCCGGATGGATCTGGAAAAAGCGGTCGGATTCTCGGTGCCTGGTCTGAACGCGGTCTCTCTGCCCTTTAATGTTCAGAAAACGGTCTATACAGCCTATGGAAAGGACATGGCGGAGGTTACCTATTTGGGAACGGATCATCAGGCAGTCTACCGCAAGGGAAAAGGCAGCGACGATGTCAGCGGCGACTATAATGATTATTCCTCGCAAAAGAAAATAACTGTCAGCGATGTGACAGTTATCCTTAAGGGAAGCGGAGATGGATACTGCCTTGCTGTCTGGCAGGATGAGGATTATTCCTACTCTGCTTCTCTGGATCAGGACGCGCCGGCCAGTACCTGGCGCAGCATCCTGAAGGCGCAGTAGCATGCGGCTGTACGGCGCCGGTTACAGCATACAGTAGCTCATCGCTCTGCCGGGCTGAGTCCCAGTATTTCCCTTGCCTCGTCCGGCGTTGCCGGTTCATTGCCGTACTCGCGGATCACCCGGGCTGCCCGCTCAACGAACTGCCGGTTAGAGTCTGCCGGCTGCCCTTTCAGATACAGAACGTTGTCCTCCATGCCTACCCGGACATTGCCGCCCAGAGCGACGGCGGCATAGAGAATCTCCATGGCGCCCTTCCCTACGCCGAAGGCAGACCATGTGGAACCGGGCACCAGCCGTTCCATGGTCTCTTTCATAAACAGGAGATTTTTTACTGAAGCGGGAATGCCTCCCGGGCATCCCATGCAGAACTGAAAATGCACCGGCTCTTTCAGAACGCCCTTCTTCACATAATATGCCGCATTGCCGATCATCCCGGGATCGAAGGCCTCGACCTCCGGCTTGACGCCGATCTCCTGCATTTTCCGGCCCAGTCCCTCCAGGAACTGCGGACTGTTGCGGAATACACTGCGGTTCTGCCAGTTCAGCGTTCCGCAGTCAAACGTCCCCATCTCCGGCCGCAGCTCGATCAGATGCTCCATCCGACTCTCATTCAATACCGCTCCCTTCGACGGATCCGCCGCTGACATGCCTGATGTAGTCATATTCAGGATTATATCGCAGTCCGGGTGATTCGTTTCCAGCAGATGCCTGGTTTCCCGGAACTTCGCCGGATCCAGCGTCTTCTTTCCCTGGTCGTCCCTCATATGCAGATGGGCGATCGCTGCGCCGGCCTGCCAGCACTGGTACACATCCGCTGCGATTTCTTCCGGGGACAAAGGCACGTTTGGATTCTTTTCCTTCGTCGGCCAGGAGCCTGTGGTTGCTGCGGTAATGATCGTCTTATTCTTCATGCCTGTTTCTCCTCATATGATCTGTCATTTCTGTAATGCTCTGTCATGTATTATCATGTGTTTCCGCTGCGTCCATGGAAAGACCCGGGCGTTCTTCATTGATCAGCCTGCCTGATGCAAGCAGCTCCTTCATGTGGCCCGTGTACAGAACCAGGGCTTTGTCCCTTAAGTCAATGCCATCGAGGAGCGCCTCCAGATCATCCCTGGTCGTATCCTCCCCTCGCTTCGGGCAGTCGATGATATACGCCTCCGCCAGGAACTGATCCAGCCCGAAGTCATCGATCCGCCTGCCCTTCTCCCTGAAATAATGAGGACCCTGAATGTGAGTGCCGCTCTGGGTACAAAGCGTAAAGTCATAAACATATTCTCTGTTCCGGCCCTGTACCCGGCTGAAAGGACCTCTCAGGTCCAGCTGCGGATTATTAGGGAAGCAAAATCCGTCCATGTCGACGGAAATGTCGATTATCTTCTTCATCCTATGTTCCTTCTATGCATCTTTCTTTTTCTCTGCGATAAACTACATCATAATCATACATCAACTCGAAGGGAAATGAAATCGTAATTCGTATTCCCCTATCCGAGGATCACCCCCGCACACGCGGGAAGCACCAGACTGTATCAAAAGGACACTGATGCGAACCGGGATCACCCCCGCACACGCGGGAAGCACTATGAGCAGGTGCTCCGGAGCGTGGCAGAGGCGGGATCACCCCCGCACACGCGGGAAGCAGTTTCTCGTGCTCCACCGTTGTGTCCGTACAGTGGGATCACCCCCGCACACGCGGGAAGCACATAATCGCGGGAGTGGCTCACCGCCCGGGCAAGGGATCACCCCCGCACACGCGGGAAGCACGGC
>OMXT01000065.1 GCA_900315125.1 uncultured Eubacteriales bacterium | reverse complement strand
ACAAGAAATCCCCTATGCTAATCCCTATGCAAGAAGATACCCACCGAGGATTGTCAACAAAAAACTCCCTAACAACTTGACACTATCAGCGGTGAAATCGCCGGTTGACCTTCGGCTGCGAAGGCTCTAATATAAATAAGGACAACGACGCAGTGCAGGAGGAGTAAATGGCGGGAAGAAACGACGAATATCTGATCAATACACGGCCGGGCAGGGCTCTGTTCCTGTTTTCGCTGCCCATCATGATCGGGAATCTTTTTCAGCAGACCTACACGGTGGTGGATTCCCTTGTGGTGGGCCGGTTCGTGGGCGAAGCCGCTCTCGCCGCGATCGGCGCCTGCTATGCGTTTACAAGCATATTCATCTGGGCAGCCTTCGGGGGCGGCATCGGCGCCTCCGTGGTGGTAAGCCGCCTCTTCGGCGAGCGGGATTACCGGCGCATGGCGTCTGCTGTCAGTACGGCGCTGATCATGTTTTTCATCATCAGCCTGGGGCTTACCGTAACAGGACTTGTCATAAGCCGGCCGGTCATGACTTTGCTCCGGACGCCTGCGGAATCTCTGGAGCCGGCGATCGTCTACCTGCGCATATACTTCCTGGGGCTTCCCTTTCTTTTCCTTTACAACATCGTAAGTTCCATGTTCAATGCCCTGGGGAATTCCCGTATCACGCTGTATTTCCTTATATTTTCTTCTCTTTTGAATATCGTACTGGATGTTTTATTTGTCCGGAATCTGCATATGGGCATTGGGGGTGTTGCATGGGCAACGCTGATCGCTCAGGGGCTGGCTTCTGTCACGTCCCTTGCGCTTCTGCTGCGGACAACCAATGCTTATCTTCGCCGAACAAAGGCCGGACTGGCCGGAACTTCAGACGAACCGGCTAATAACGATATGAGAAGCGATCCGGTGGAGAGGCCCCGTCTCTACGACCGGAAACTAGCCGCCAGCATGTGGAGCATCGCCTGGCCGTCCATCCTGCAGCAGTGCACTGTCTCCATCGGCATGATGCTGGTGCAGTCCGTCGTCAATACGTTCGGTGCGGCGGCGCTGGCAGGCTATTCCGCCGGCTCCCGTGTGGAGGATTACTGCTGCGCGCCCTGGTCAGCCTTCAATGCGGCGATCTCTACCTATACGGCACAGAATATCGGGGCGGGAGAAATGGCCCGGGTCCGCCGGGGATTTCGGAGCATTTCACTGATGATCCTGGCCTGCTCCATAGGTATCTTCCTGGTGCTGGAGCCTGCAGCGCCCCTGATCATGAAGGCTTTCCTGGGAGATAATATTTCAGCCACGGCATCTTCGGTAGGCATCGCCTATATACGATGGGACGGTATTTTCATAGGACTTCTGGGCTTTAAGATGTCCGTGGATGGCACGCTTCGCGGCGCGGCGGATACCCGGGCGTTCACCATTGCGAATCTGGTTAATCTGGCGATCCGCGTCACCATGGCATTTACCCTGGCGCCGGTATTCGGTATAATGATGGTATGGGTCGCTTCACCGGTGGGCTGGCTGGCCAATGCGCTGATTTCCGGGCTGCACCTGCGGAAACTGCCCTTTATGCGGAAGCAGGGAAAGGCGGAGTGATTTTCTGATTATATGGAGGTAAGTATGAGCATCAATTTTGCAACGATCCACACGCGAGATCAGGAAAAGAGTATTGAATTTTACCGGGACGTGCTGAAGATGCATATCGCCGGGGACATGCGGCCGGGAAAACCCATTGTTTTCATGGAAAGCGAGGAGGCAGGGCTGCAGATCGAACTGATCCAGGATCCGGACCATGCTTACAGCGGCAGCGGCATTTCCCTCGGATACAAGGTGGCTGATGTGGATGCCGCCCGTAATGAAATGAAAGAGGCTGGACTGGATCCCTCGGATATCATCTCCCCTGCGCCTGGCGTCCGCTTCTTCTTCATCAAGGATCCGGACGGCGTGGAGATTGAGGTGATTGAATAGACGCAGTAAAATCCAAAAACATGGAAACGGAGCTGCTTCCCGATGAAGTCAGCTCCGTTTCCTGCATTTTCAGTTTTTTCTGTGTCTTGCTATGCGATGCGGGATCTATCCCTTCACCACCTTTGAATATGCGCTGTAAATAGAAGCGCCGGATACGATCTTGACCGCCCGTACCTTATAGTAGGATTTGCGTCCCTTCTTCACATTCTTCAGTGTTACTTTTGTCTTAGTCGTGGTCTTTACCAGTTTGTAGGTACCGTTTTTCTTCACGGCACGGTATACTTTGTACTTCGTCGCGCCTGGGGACTTCTTCCAGCTCAGGGTGACCTTCTTGGAAGAACTCTTTGTCTTAAGGCCTGTGACCTTCTTCACTGCGGTGGTTGCGGGCTTGTACTTGCCGGAATCACCGCTCTTCAGGCAGCGGGAGAAGGCGAAGTTGCTCATATAGGTGAACTCATCCTGCTGATGGGCTTTGTGGGACAGAACATTGGAGAACAGGACCAGGTCCAGGTCATCCTTCTGGTATTCCAGCCCAACCGCGCCTTTGTTGTAATCGTTAAACTGCGATTTCAGCGTGTCATTGAAGAGGCCGATGCAGCCTTGGAGCGGGGTCTTGTCCGCGTTCTTCACGATGACCCTGGCGCCCTCGGGAACCTCCGGGAACCAGTATGTGCCGTACTCGTACATCACATCGTCCTTTTCGTTCACGTAGGTGCTGTTAGTCATGGTCTTCTCCGGATATTCTACGATGCCCAGCATGTCTGTGCCGTAATCGCAGCTGCTGGTCTTGACGGACAACAGGGAGGAGACTGCTTTGACGCCGTTTGTGCCGTGACCGAGATAAGGCGTGCCTTCCCTGATGCATTCCAATGCAGTCTCGCTGAGAGCGTTAGTGGAACCGATGATGACGTCCGCCTTGGTTGCGCTGGCCGTCACATCCAGACCCATGGCCTTCATGGCGTACATATCAAAGTTATAATTGTATCTTCCTGACACGGTAGTCGTCTGAACATATCCGGCTCCGTTGTCCGCAGCCTTGCCGACAACGTATACCTTCGGTGAGCCCTTGATGACGGAAGCCTGGATGCCCGCGCCGTCGGTGCGCTTCGCGTTCAGTACGTACTTTCCGGCAACTTTCTTATAGTCCCCGTAGGACATGATGAAGTCGCCCTGGTACTTGCCTGCGGTGATCATGCCTACCTGGCATTCCTTTTTCAGCAGTTCGACAACAGCAGCGGAGGAATCCTCGGAAGAATTCTTTACGATGACGTCCGCGCCGGTGCTGCCCGACAGGCTGGACTTGAGCTTGGACTCCCAGGTCAGCGCGCTGGAATAGGTCAGCGAACTTCCGACGGTCTTCATGATCTTCTTGTAGTCGCCGGTCTTGGCGCATACGATGCGGTCATAGCCCCGGGCTCTTGATCTCTGTGCCAGAGACTCGGAATAGAGACCCTTCCAGACGGATATAAACGTGCCGTCGGACAGCTGGCTGTTTACCAGGGATCGCTTCGCCTGATAGAGGGGAACGACTACAGTGCCCGCCGGGTATTTCACCCCGTCAAATGTAAAGGCTGACTTGGTGATATAGACCTTGCAGTCATTTCTCGTCAGGTATTTCACTTCTTCCGCGGCCTCCAGGCGGTTCACCTGGTTCTTCTGATCCATGGGGATGATGTAGCATTCCGGATAGAAGTTGCCTGTCTCGCCTTCACCATCGTAGACAGGGCGCATCAGTTCCGCCTGCTCGATGCTGCTGCGGTCGTACTGGTCTACATACCATTCCTTTACTTTCTCGTTGCTGTTTGTATTTTTAATACCTCTTTCGAACAGTTCCGCCTGGGTCTCCATCAGCTTCGCCTTGTGGCTTTTCACATAGGAAGCCTGGTTCAGCATGCCGTAGACCACCATGCGCTGCGCCGTGATATCGTTGTAGGCGGGCAGTTCATAGGTGATGCCGCATGTGCCGATCAGCACCGGATACTGAGAGCCGTAAGCTGTAGTCATATCGTCCCAGGGTTCCGTCCACTCAGCGCCGGTGGGCGAATCAGAGCTTGCCTTCAGGTAATCCCTGTAGGGCATCTCAAAGCTGTTATACTGGTCATTATTGGCGATGGCGCCGCTGCCCAGCGCTTCACCCAGCTCTACGAACTGCTCTGCAATCAGGTCATATTCGTAGTTTGGCTCGTGAGGCGGCGTGCAGGGTTCAATCAGGCATCCCGTAACCCGTCCATGGATCTCTGTAAATACCATGGCATTGTATTTGCTCAGGAGATGCTGCAGGTTGGCGTCCTCATTCATGGTCTGGTTCGCCTCATCACGGTTAATGTCATAGCCGGCGCCCGGGGTACGGGTGTTGGTCTCGTAGCCTTCCAGGTTCATCTCCGGAATTATGATAAAGAACACATCCTCCATCAGTTCCCTGACGTTGACGGTCTTCTTGTCCATGTTGTAGTATTTCTCCAGATCAAGAGGAGCGGACAGTCCCTGGTCGTTGCCCCGGATGTAGCCGACGCGGCTGGCGTAATCCTTAATGAGGCTGGGAACCACGGTCTTGTTCTTCTCTGTCTCTTCCTTCAGAAGGTCCTGACCGGCATCGGTAAATCCTTTGATCTCATTGATGCTGATGTCTTTGTTCTTTGTGATCTTCTCCGCGAATTCCAGAATGCCGTTGACGGCAGAGTTCTCGTTGGAATGACAGTTGCTGACCACAACGGGGACCTGGAGTTTATCGTAATCTCCGTTCTTTATTTTCGACAAAGCCTCGCTGGGCTTGTTCTCGGCCAGATCGGTGTAGGACAGCCAGTCTTTCACGGAAGATTCTTTGTCTGCAACGATCAGATAGGGCATGTCATAACCGTATTTGGTGGTATGGCCCATGCTCTCCTTCTTGACATAGAGGCCGTTGTTGTCAGCACTTGCGATAGCGTCGATATTATCGTAGAGCTCATATATCGTCCGGTAAGAATCGTAGGGGACGACCTTGGCGTGGATCGTACCGACTGGTGTTCCGGAGGAGCTGACCTTCAGATCGTAATATCCGCAGCGATCCAGGAAGTCACCGCCGTTGGAATGGGGGACGCTGTAATCCACGGTCCATTTCTTAGTAGAACGGCCGTAGGTATAGAAGTAGCATTTGCTGCTGATCTTAAATGTGAGTTTGCCGTCTGCTGCGGCGAAGTCCGATGCAGCAAACTGCTGCTCTTTCGCGGCATAGGGAGCGTTGGATCCATCTTCCCCTTTCATCGTGTACCACTCATCGAGGGGTCCGCCCTTGTAGGCATTGGGGAATTTCTCCGGATCCAGATAAGCGCGGCTGCTGTCCCGGTCGAGGGAAACAGTCAGATTGCCATCCTTAATGGTATCCTCCAGTTTTTCCACTGGAAAATTTGAGACAGGTACTGATACTTCCTGCTCCGCATCTTCAGAAAGGGAAAACTGGACGTCGACTTTCTGGGCCGGACGGGTGCCCGCCAGGGATTTTCCCGGTGTGGTGGTATCGTTCTTCAGGTTTGCCACGGAACCGAATGCAAAGGTGGGGCAGATCATGGTCACAGCGATGACGCATACCGCCAGGCGGATCATAACCCGCTGCCTTCTTCTCATTCCGCATGTACTTGGAGGATCTTTCATTCTTCTCAACATCAATACACCTGGTCCTTTCTCTGTTTGCGGCGCTGTCCGGAGGACAGCATCGTAACAGCATAAATAATAACGGAGTACATGGACGTTAACGGTAAATGTAAAGAAACAACGGAAGGTCTGGCTGGCCTGGCCGGCAGGACAGCCGGCTTATCAGCCACAGAGAAATGTAACGTTCTTCAGGAACAATAAGAGATAAAAACGCGGCGGCATCCATACGCTTATGATGGGTGCCGCGACAAGTTGAATAATTAACCGTTCCTTTTATACGTAAAAGTATAGAACTAAGAGAATATTCTGTCAAGTATAAAATGTGAAATTGAACAGAAAAAGACGGGAAAAGTTGTGGTGTTTTGTTTCTGACAGCCAAAGAAATGCTGGTTCTCTGGAATCAGTTGGTGTAAGCTTTGATTCTAACATTGCAGTGCCCTGACTTTCCGATATCCTTCCATTTCTGGCCTTTGTAGCGAACATAGCTCTGTCTCGGGGAAGATGAAGAGTAATAGTCTATCGCATTATTTGTATCATCGTAGGGTACAGCATCATTGCGATCCAAAGGCAGCTTGAATTTTGCTCCGGAAGCCGTTTTATATGTTACGACAACAGAAAAACGATCTCCGCGTGTAAGTTTATATTTTGACGGAAGGGTCACTGTGCGATAACCAGGTTCTGAGATTGTTAAGGTAAGTGATTTGTTTAAAAGCTTCTTGCCGCTCTCAGGCTTACCGTTCTTAGGATTTCTGAACAGCTGGATGGACACCTTCTGATTCTTTGTATATGTAGTCAGGCCTACAGCGCAGAGTTTTGAGCTGCTGCGCGCGCGGAAAACATTAGCGGCGCGGCTGCCGGATTTTGCTTTTACATATTTCTGGGATGGTGTCCCATCGTATTGATAGATGTCTTTCCAGTTTGAACCAGACAGTTCTGCTTCGTAGAATATACATTCACCGTACATACGAATGCCGGCATCCTCATAAGAAATCCAGAAATAGCCGTCTTCACAGCCTTTATATCCAAGCCCCCAGCTGTTTCTGCATAACCAGGCTCCATCATGTGTAGGCTTTGCCTTATGGCTGCCGCCGAAGTTCTCCCGTGAATAATTGTCATCCCATCCTACTACTGTTATATCGTGACCGTAACCGTATCCGCTGACTGAATAAATTCGCAGCCCCATGGTATCAAGATAGTAAGAGTTATGGTCGAAATTCCAGTAGTCATCATCCCGTTTTGCCCCCTGAGCGATAACGACGCCTAATTCACCTGCACCGTATTTCATAATATACTGCTTCATTTTCATATGATTTAACGAAGATATTCTGTATGCATTGCGAAGTGTGATGATATCATCCTTCCAGCTTACACTAAGCGTTTTTGGAGGTCTGGCTGTGGTTGGATAAGGAGCTGCGGATTCTGGTGCACAACCATATCCGTTTGCGAGGAGCTGGATCTGATAGCCAGAAGTAAGTCCGATGTCCAGATACGTGCCGTAAATATCAGGCATTATTGTTCTGTCTTTTTCGGTGCCTGGACGGCAGGGCGAAGGGGTGTGGCAGTAGTTGTATGCCAGTTCCATTTCAGAAAGGTCATATTCACCGTATCCGTTTATTAATAAATTGGATTCCAGAGCAGCCATGGCGGAAAAAGCCCAGCAATCGACGAAATTCCCCTGATCTTTTATTGAAGTAACGTAGCTCACGCCGTTTACGTCTCTCAAATCGTAAGAAGAAGGAAGAGAGGCTGCCTGCGAGGGTTCTGCAGAGCTGAAAGATAAGAAAACGAGTATGCATGCTGCTATGCAAAAGAGTATGGCATGATATTTTATGGATTTTTTCATTGCTTTTCTCCAACCTTGTTTCTAAACATATTAATGAATTGTCTGATAACAGTATTGAAGTGAACTGCTATTATATGATAATATTAACATATCGTTCACCAATATCAAACAATGTCGCTGAGAAAGATTAGACGATGGAGGAATAGTGATGTTAGAGAAAGAAAAAAGCATAGTTCGATTCCAAAGAAAAGTGATTATCCTGGCAGTAGTTATTATTTGCGCTGTCTGTGCTGCTATGATGCTGTCGAATACAGAAGCAAATGCAGTTTCTAAACCCGGGAAACCGTCTGTAACGGTTCTTACAGATTCCAGCGACAGCATTACGGTTTACTGGAATAAGGTGAAAGGCGCATCCGGTTATCAGATCTGGCGGGGTGGGAGCAAAGGAGGCACCTACCGTAAAGTTAAAACGTTCAAAAGCGGAAGTATCGTAAAATGGACGAACCGTTACCTGACAGAGGACAAAGAATATTATTACAAAGTTCGCGCATATAAGAATTATACGGTTAAAAAGAAAGGGAAAAAAGTAAAGAAGACGATTTACGGCTCTTACAGCAAACCGGACTATGCAGTTCCCATGGATGCTCCGTTTTGTTACGCCGCTTTCGATTATGATACAGATATGAGCAATCTTTCTTATATTGACTGTGTATTCGAGAATTACACAACCAAAAATATTGTTTTCAAGCCTGAAGGTTGCTTCGTCATGGACTTCACAGAATTTGACCCTGATGACGAAAATACCTATGAGGATTGCACACTGTACGAATCCAACAACAATGACTATTTAAATCCAGATGAAGTTGTGGTTTCCCCTGGAGAGAGCGTGAAACTAAGATTTGAAACTGATGAATACTTTGTGAATTTCTATAATGACCAGTCTGTGCTGCAAGCAGAAGTGGATTATTATGGTGATAATTATTTAATTTATTTTTCAAATGCATATGATTTGCAACCGGATCTTTTCAATTCCTCTCCGAAGACTTCTTCGAAAACCAAATCGATACCGGCTAATCATAAGAGTGTCTCCTCGAACGTACGCATTAGCAAAGATGTTTCGGTTATAAAATAATAATGACTGAATTGGGGCTGTCTTAAATTGATGAGACAGCCCCTTTCTGGTGATTCAGGATATGTTTTGTTCTTCAAACTCTGTCTATCTTTGCCTCCTTGGATTTTTCCGCTCCAGCAGTCTTCCGGCTTTCCCGGTATTCCAGCAGCCGTTCGAACTCCTTCTTCAGCAATGCACCGGCGGGGACGGATATGAGCATGCCCACCAGACCGCCGATGGCGCCGCCTGTGAGGACGCAGACGATGACGAAGAGGGGATGGATGTGAATAGCATTGCTCAGCAGGCGCGGGTTGATCACATTGCCGTCGATGACCTGGATAATGCCCAGGATGACGATGCCGAGGATCATTGCGTTGATATCCTGGCTTACCAGGCCGGAAAGGATGATCATCACATATCCCAGGATCGGGCCAAGATAGGGGATCATGTTGCCTATCCCTGTAATGATTCCGATGACCGGGCCGTAGGGAACACCGGCGATGGTGAGGGCTGCACTGACGAGAACGCCCACGATCAGTGCGTCTGTAAACTGACCGCGGATGTAGCCGGAGAAGGCCTGGTCCGCGTCTTTAAGAAAAACGCTGGCGCCCTGGATAAACCGGTCCGGCAGCAGCGTATCAACGACACGCTTCCAGTAGGCGCCGATCCGCTTCCCGTCATACAGAAAATATATAGAAAATATCAGTCCGAAGAACAGATTCTCTAAAACGCTGATCGTTCGTGACGCCAGGCTCTGCAGCCTGGCGCCCAGTCTTTCGGAGGAAAGTCCCTGCTGCTGCAGATAATTCATGATGCTGTCGATCAGTCTGCTGTACTGCGACTGGATCTGGGCACCCAGGTCCTGTAACGCATTCAGATCCAGACCGCTGATCTGCCGGGAGACAGTGATCACAAATACACCGACGACAGCGGCAAGTACAGCGGCGATCAGGAGCATGGTCAGAGCCACGGCAAGAGCACGGCTGCCCCGCCTTAGTCCGGCGAGCTTCCGCTGGAAGAACGAAGTGACCGGCGAAAGCAGATAGGTGATCACAAGCCCGATCACCAGCGGCCGCATAATGGTCTGTAAGATGATTCCGACTTTATGCCAAAAACCTCCGGATAGGTAGGCGAGCCCGATGATGATCAGCGCGGTGAAAAATGTTCCAAGCACATAAAGCGCTATTTTTATATAATTCCTGTCCAGTTTCTGGAGAAATCGGTTCATAATCTTTGTTACCCCTTATGTCGATTTTTGTTTTTTAAATCATTATATTAATCGGGGAAATCACTGTCAATTTAAACCTGAGTAAATACCCCGGCGAAACATCTGGTATTGTTTTGCAATCAGTACTTTAGCGTGATACAATGATAAACAAACGATGTTGACAGGGAAGGGGCAGAACATGAAGACACTGACAACAGACAGGCTGGTGCTGCGGCCGGAGCGCCCGGAAGATGCAGAGATTTTCTGGCGTGAGCTGGGATGCAATGAGGAGATCACAAGGTATACCGGATGGAATCCCTATTTCTCTCTGGAGGCAGCCAGGGGCAAGATCGCGGAGGATATTCGGGGCATGGAGCAGGGTGAATGCTTCAGCTGGGTGATCGAGCGTGCAGATGCTCCCGCAGGGGAGCAGATCATCGGGTCTTTCGGAGCATTTGGCATTGACAGAGATGTGATGTCCATAGAGATCGGATGCAGCATATTCCGGAACGCGTGGGGTCAGGGCTTTGCCACAGAAGCGGCAGCCGCTGCGGTACGTTACCTCCTGATAGAGGCGGGTTTCAACCGTGTGCATGCCTGGTGCCACGCAGATAACACAGGGTCCAGAACCGTCCAGGAACGGGCGGGGCTGAGGCAGGAGGGGCTTCTGCGGCAGAATCTGAGGAATCCCGACGGAAGCCTGTCGGATCAGCTGCTGTTTGGTATTCTGCGTTCGGACCTGGAATAACACGCATTATAGAAGTAAGGATGTGAGCACGATGCAATTCTGGAAAATGAACGGAGCGGGGAATGATTTCGTTATTATAAACAACATGGACGGGAATCTGCCGCCGGAGGTGTACAGCGATATGGCCCGGACTGTCTGCGAAAGGCATCTTTCTGTAGGCGCTGACGGGTTTATGGTCGTGGAGCAGCCGCGGAAGGACGGGGATTACCGCATGTGTTTCTTCAATTCCGACGGGAGCATCGGCGAAATGTGCGGAAACGGCGCCCGCTGCATCGGGCGGTACGGCCACGAGAACGGGCTTGCCGGCGAGACCCAGCGGATCGAGACGACAGCAGGCCTCGTCATCAGCCGGCGGCTTTCTGCGGAGCAGTATAAAGTGCGTCTGAACGATCCTACGACCATGGATCTGGACCGGAGCATCACGATCCGGACCGGCGGCGAGGACCGGAGCATCACCTGCGACTACGTGGAGCTGGGTGATCCCGGGCTCCCTCACGCAGTGGTTCCCATTAAGGGTCTGGCGGATTATCCGGAGCAGGAGCTGTTTGAACTGGGCCGGGCGATCCGGTGGTACAGCGGCTTTCCCAAGGGAGCAAACGTGAATTTCTATGAGATCATTGGACCGGATCACGTGCTGGAGAAGACGTTTGAACGGGGCGTCGAGGGCTTCACCTACGCCTGCGGAACCGGTACTGGCTCCGTTGTCGCGGCGCTGACGGCGAAGGGCCTGGTCAGCGGGGAGCACGTAGCGGTAGACATGCGGGGCGGGACTTTGTTTATAGACATAGGGAACAAAGCCCCGGCTGGCGGCCTTCTCTCGGATGTTTTCCTGACAGGGCCCACGAATATCGTTGCTGTCGGCGAACTCAGAGACCAGAATGTTACCGGTTTGATCGGATAGGGGGCAGAATATGATTGCAGACAATATCAGCATTGCGGAAAACGGTCACCTGCTGTTTGCCGGGCAGGATACGGTGGAACTTGCCGGGCAGTACGGCACACCTCTTTATCTGCTGGACGAGGACATGATCCGGCGCAGCTGCAGAACATATAAAGAGGCGTTTCAGAAGTACTTCGGACCGGGATCCCGGCCCCTGTATGCCAGTAAAGCCAATTCCTTCAAGAGAATCTACCAGATCATGTCTGAGGAAGGTATGGGCATTGACGTTGTGTCCTCTGGAGAGATCTACACCGCTCTGAAGGCTGGATACGACCTGTCCAACGCTTATTTCCACAGCAATAATAAAACAGACGCAGATATCCGTTATGCCATGGAAAACGAGATCGCATATTTCGTCGCGGATAATATAGAAGAGGTGAAAGCAGTAGAGGCCGAGGCGGCACGGATGGAAAGCGCGTCCGCTGCGGACGGCGCTTCGGCAGCTCCCGTACGCAAAAGACAGAAAATTCTCCTTCGGCTGACGCCGGGCATCGATCCCCATACCTACGACGCCGTATCCACCGGCAAGGTGGATTCCAAGTTCGGCAGCGCCATTGAGACTGGACAGGCCCGGGAAATCACAGAGTTTGCCCTGAAGCAGCCCCATATTGAGCTCGTTGGATTCCACTGCCACCTGGGTTCCCAGGTGTTCGAAGAAGATGTATTCGAGCGGGCGGCAGTGATCATGCTTCAGTTTATTGCTGACATGAAGCGAGAGTTCGGATACACAGCGCAGCAGCTGGATCTGGGCGGCGGATTCGGCGTCCGGTATGTGGATACCGATCCATATCTGGACATTGCGCAGAAGATCGGCGATGTGGCAGCTGTAATAAAGGAAAACTGCAAGTCTCTCGGCATCGACATGCCGGAGATCCATATGGAGCCGGGGCGGAGCATCGTGGGAGCAGCGGGCATGACGTTATATACGGCAGGCACGGTCAAGAAGATTCCGGGCTATAAAAATTACGTTTCCATTGACGGCGGCATGCCCGATAATCCGCGTTTTGCATTGTATAAATCCAGGTATACCTGTCTGCTGGCGAATAAAATGAATGAGCCTGCGGACTTTACATGTTCTGTAGTCGGCCGCTGCTGCGAAAGCGGCGATATAATCGCGGAAGGCGTGGATCTGCCCTCCAGCGTGGGCAGAGGCGACATCGTAGCAGTCTGTACCACCGGTGCGTACAACTACTCCATGGCTTCAAACTATAACCGGATCCCCCGGCCGCCTATCGTCATGCTGCGGGGCGGCAGCGAAAGTTATGTCGCTGTCCGCCGGGAGTCACTGGAGGATCTGTGCAGGAACGACCTGTAAGCGAAAATGTTTTTATGCAGAAGCTGAACAAATGCGGCGGCTGAGCAAAAGTGACAGCTCAGCAAATGCAGCGACTGAGCAAGTGCGGTTTGACTAAGGACAGACCCGGCAGACGCAGCTTGAAAGAGAGGGAACATTATGAAATTTATGATCGTAGACGCTTTTACAGAAACAAGATTCGGCGGAAATCCGGCCGGTGTTGTCTTTGTTCCTGACGGAGAAGACTTTCCGTCGGATGAAGTGATGGTTAAGACTGCTGCGGAGCTGCGCTATTCGGAAACGGCGTTTATCCGGCAGCTGGGACCGAAGGAATTTAACGTCCGCTACTTTACGCCGGCCGCGGAGGTGGACCTGTGCGGCCATGCAACCATCGGGTCTTTCTGCGCGCTGCAGCACGGCGGTCTGATCCAGGACGGAGACGAGTGCATGAACCACACGCTGTCTGGGGACATCCAGGTGGGCGTCCGGGGTTCTTCAGTTATGATGGACATGGCGCCGGCGGTCAATATTCAGACAATTAGCGAGCCGGAGAAGCTGAAGGAACTTTACGATATCATGGGAGCCCGGTGGGAGCCGGAGCGGATCGCGGCCAGCGCCGGACCGGACGTGGAAAGGCTGCTGCCCCAGCTGATCTCGACGGGTCTTCCCGACATCATGATGCCTCTTGCGACCCAGGAGGACCTGAACGCCATGGAGCCGGACATGAAGGCCCTGAGTCAACTGTCAGAATATTACCATGTGACGGGTGTCCATGCGTTTACACTGGATTCTGAGGAGGGCGTGACAGCCCACACCCGTAATTTCGCACCTCTTTACGATATTGATGAAGAGGCTGCGACGGGCACCAGCAGCGGCGCGCTGACATATTACTTCTACCTGAACGGCGTGATCGCTGGCAAGGATTCCTGCGTGTTTATCCAGGGCGAGAAGATGGACCGGCCTTCGCGGATCGAGACGACCATCGACATGTCTTCTGGCGAGGGCGGACGGATTCGCGTCGGGGGCAGCGCCGTGGTGCTGGCAGAAGGGGAGATTCATATCTGAGTGACGCGCTGAGCTAACGGCATCCTCAAACACGTGCCAGTCTTTCGGTGAATATAGCGAACAGCTGCATTTTCACCGACACTTGGACGTGTATTGTTCGGTGGCATGAGAGTGAAATGACTATTTCCACCGAAGTCGTCAGGAGCCGTTTCGGTGAAAAACGATTATAATGGATAATCCACCGAAAATCTCTGGGATGAAATCGCAGTATTAGTATTAGTGCATTAACATTCGCTGCGCTTTTGTATCTAAAACAATACACATACGGAAAAAAGTCAATTATCCGAGCGGGTTGTTCCGATAATTGGCTTTTTTATTACAGCCATGAGCACACAAATTCAAGAATGGGGCCGGCTCTGTCGGTGAAAATTTGCTGGATAAGGAAAACCACCGAAGCCCAAAAGCAAGGTTGTTCGGTGGAAAGCGGGAAACGAGCCTTTGTTCACCGAAAAGAGATAATTGGACGACGGAGAACAGCAAGAAGATGCTGAATAGCAACTAATATTTATTCAAGCGATACGCGAAATGCACTAAACAGAAAAATTCGAATGGTAATTATTGACATCGAAATGGCATTGATGTAAAATATTCCCATGAACGGAATTAAACGACAAATCAAAAGAGAACTAAAACGGAGCTGTATGATACGGGATCGCTGTCTGAGCCTTCTCGAACGATTGCCGGAAGGGAGGCTGGAGATGACGCGCCGTGGGAACGGTTCATATTATCACTGGTGCTGGCGGGGCGAGAGAAGATATCTGGCTGTGGATAGCCCGGAGATCGAGGCTGTCAAGAATCGCAAACTGACGGAGCGGATGCTGAAGCAGGCGCAGGAGAATATCAGAGTATGCAGTGAATATCTGGAAACACTGGAAATGCTGGATCCTTTGAGTATGGAAGGCACCTTGGGGATAGCCTACCGAAATCAGGGGAAAGATATTTATCAATTGCTGGGATGGATAGACTCGGAAGAGTGGATGAACGCGGATTATGAAAGAAATATGCGCCATCCTGAGCAACTGACCTGCAGGTCGGAACGAGGCATCATGATGCGGTCAAGAGTGGAGACCGGAATTGCAGCAAAATACGACGAATGGAGAATAGCATACAGGTATGAACCGGTGATTATTCTGCCCGATGGAACGAGAATATCACCGGATTTCGAACTGCTACTCCTTCCGTTTCAGGGAATGCCCCGCTTTTACCATGAGCATTTTGGGATGATGGGTAACACGGATTATGTGAAAAGCTTCCTGTGGAAGAATTCCAAATATCTGGATGCCGGGCTGATACCCTACCGGGATGTGCTGTACACGTTTGACAGTGTTGATGGAACCATGGACTTCAGGGAGATCGCCCGCCAGATGAGTGACTTTATTCAGCAGGTTCGCGAGGATTAGCTAACAGAATTTCAGATATATTTCTTCTTTTTCAGGAATCGCTTGATTTCTGCACGGGTATCGGTGCGGGCCTTGACCTGACTGTGGCTGAATGCGCCGCGGGCTGCGCCGCCAGTGCCCGCGCAGTAGCCGGCAAAGGCTTTGTAATAGCTGCCGCGGAAGTAGCTCAGATTGTAGCGCAGGTTCTTGGCTGCGGCGTGGATACTGTTACTGGCGCTGTAGAGTTCACCAGTGCTGTAACCCGCTGCCCGGCCGATGGCTGCGCTTGTCTGGCACATGCCGTAGTAGCCGCCGGGATTATAGGCGCTGGCGGTGAACCGGCTCTCGTGATAGGCGATGGCCATCAGCGCTTTGGCGTCTACACGGTATTTTTTCTCGTATTTTATGAAATATCCGGCAAGTTTCCGCGAGTAGGACTTGCTGATTTTTCCGTTCTTGGTGCGGATATAATGGGCAAGGCCGTTACGGTAATTTTCTGCCTTTTTCAGTTTGGCATATTTTTTCTCGGCTTTTTTCAGGATCTTATATTTTTTAACAAAGCCCTGTGCGGCGGGTTCCAGGCTATCGTAGCTCTTACGCGCCGTCCGGATTCGTTTTCTGTCATTGAGCTTGACCT
The DNA here is from genome assembly GCA_900315125.1 of uncultured Eubacteriales bacterium. GTDB lineage: Bacteria > Bacillota > Clostridia > Peptostreptococcales > Anaerovoracaceae > Aminicella. Next base: position 19,893 of record OMXT01000065.1, on the reverse strand, counting down.
TGCCGATAGCAGAGATCTTCTTATCCACTGCCGCAGCAGCCTGCTTTTGCTGCGCTTTCTGAACAGCTGCAGCCTGGTCTGCTGTTATCTGTTCGGATGCGGCTTTTCCGACTGCAGTCTGTCCAGCGGTATCCCCGGATGTCTGGTCTGTCTGCGCTGTCTGGTTCGTCTGCGCGGTCTCGGCTGACGATGCGCCCGCCTGGACGCTGTCTGCCAGATCCGATGTCAGGTCCTGGGCGAATGCCATAAATGTAAAACATGTGATCAACGTCAGGGTAAGGATGAAAGTGATCAGTTTATTCAAAAGATGCTCCCTTCGCTCTGAGTTTCAACGTGCCTATATTTTAGAACGGGAAGTATGGTCCTGTGTTGAATCTCGGGCAAGTTTCACAGAACCATCACAAAAAAATCGGAAAATTTGGTTTATGAAACAATTTAATATGGATTTAGATGTTTTATAAAACAAATTTCTGAAAATATTCCTTAACAAATTTTAAGAAATCTGGTCTCTGCGTTCTGAAATATTAAGAGGAGTTAAGAAACGTACCGCAGAATAGTTTTGTGCCGGAAAATATGATAAGGATCTGGACGGAGAGAAGCTGTTTAAGGAGCTGGATATATCCCGATGTCCGGACTTTGGGATTCATCGCAACGGCTATAATGTGATCAAGCTGAACATGCAGGAGTTCCTGAGCCGTACAGATAACATGGATGAACTGCTTAAGCGGCTGACAAAGGCCATTCTCTGGGATTTATTCCGCGAGTATCCTGAGATTGATTACTTTGACAGGGAAAGCCTGCCGGACTGCCTGAATGATGTCAGTCAGCAATCGGGTCATCGCTTCGTCGTGATACTGGACGAGTGGGACTGCGTTTTCCGCGAATATCCCAACCGTACAGAAGAGCAGGAACAGTATCTGGATTTCCTGCGGGATTTCATGAAGGACAAGGCATATATCGCACTGGCATACATGACCGGCATTCTGCCGATAAAGAAGTACGGGACTCATTCTGCGCTCAATATGTTCCAGGAATATTCCATGGAGAATCCAAGGGAGATGGCGAGATTTACAGGATTTACGGAGGAGGAAGTAGAAGACCTCTGTAAAGAGTACCATGTGGATCTGGATATCTGCAGACAGTGGTATGACGGATATGCACTGACGGGCTGTCCCCATGTTTATAATCCAAGATCCATCTGCACGGCGGTTACATCCGGCATATTTGACGATTACTGGAATCGGACGGAAACGTACGAGGCGCTGAGAGCCTACATAGACCTGAATTTCGACGGTTTGAGAGACAGCATCATCAGGATGCTGGCAGGCAGCAGGGTACGGGTCGATACCGGCAGTTTCCAAAATGACATGACCAGCATGAACAGCGCTGACGATGTGCTGACGCTGCTGATCCATCTCGGCTACGATTTTCAGAGGAAAGAAGTATTTATTCCAAACAGGGAAATAGCGGGAGAATTTATCACAGCTACTACTGCAGGCAGCGGGTGGGATGAGATCGTCCGCTCCGTAAAAGAATCGGATGATCTGCTCCGAGCTACATGGAACCGTGATGAAGAGGCAGTTGCTGCTTACATTGAACAGGCGCACCTGGAGACAAGCCACATCCAGTATAATGACGAGAATGCCCTGTCCTATACTGTTTCTCTGGCTTATTATGCTGCACGCCAGTACTACACGATCGTCAGAGAGTTCCCATCAGGGAAGGGGTTTGCGGATCTCGCATTCCTTCCGAGGAAAAACTGTCCGGACAAACCGTCTATGATCGTGGAATTGAAATGGGATAAGAACGCAGAGACGGCAATCAGCCAGATTCTCGCAAAAGAATATCCCAGGGGACTGGAACCGTATCAGGAGAATCTGCTGTTGGTGGGGATCAGTTACAACAGAGAAACAAAGGAGCACGAATGCAGGATCCTGAAGGGGTGACATACATGCCGGAAGGTCATCATTTTGCATTTTTTGTAAAATATAAAAATGAGGTTGCATTCTATCGGATAATATGGTTTAATTACGACACAAAGTTAAATATGCTAAACTAAAGTTAGTTAACTCTAACTACCTTCGAAACAAATCCGGGTTATTTTTAAGGGTACAGTACCAGAGTTTAATTGCAAGTTTTTGTCTGAGTGTCAAGAATTGGAGAGTAAATGGAAAGTAACAAAAGCTGCAGGCAGGTCCTGACAGTCCTGCTTATGCTCGCTGTGATTTTCGGTATTATGCCGGCCCTCGGCTCAGCCGGTCAGGTCTCAGCTAAGAGTAAAAGCAAGAAAGTGAAGGTCACAGCGCCGAAGAAAGTAACCGTTAAAGTAAACAGTAAGAAAAGAACGGCAACGGTAAAGTGGAAGACCGTTGGTAAATCCCGTAAGGTCCAGATTCAGCTGAAAGAGGGAAAGGGCAAGTACAAGACGGTCAAAACCACATCGAAGAAGAAAGCAACGATCAAGAAACTGAAGGTCGGCGTAAAGTACAGAGTACGTCTTCGGGCGGTGAGGAAAGTCAAGGTTTCTAAAAAACGCTATAAAACTTATCGTTCTAAGTATGTCAAATATAAGAAGGTGATTTACATCAGCCCGACGGGCGGCGGCTCCGGCAGCGGAGACAATCCTGGAACAAATCCGGGCACCAATCCGGGCAGCGGAGATAACCCGGGAACAAATCCGGGCACCAATCCGGGCAGCGGCGACAATCCAGGAACGAATCCCGGAACCAACCCGGGCACAGATCCTGGAACAAACAACGGCGGCAGCAATGGCGGCGGATCTCAGGAACAGGAAAAGAACGATCTGCTTGTCAACGAGAAAACCGGCATCCAGGATCTTGGCTTCGCCCAGTTCGTAACGGTAGCTTTTCAGAAGGGGTATGATAAAGCGAACACCAAGATAACCGTTGATGGAACGGATGTCACTTCCGCGCTGACGAAGGTCACCGATGACGGCAGCGTGATGAAATGGGAGATTACAAGCCTTGATCCTGCAAAGATCACGGCAGAATCCGGCGGCAAGAGCGAGACGGTAAAACTCAGCAGCAATGAGAACCCGACAGCGCCGACCGTCCGTCAGAACACATCCGCAGCGTACTTCATCGCCCACGGTCCGGTCTCTGTTTTCGACTATTATCTGTCGAACTACGATGACGACGGAAACATCCGTGTAAACCCGAAGAAGACAACGTTCGCAGCAGACGGTTCATCCGCGGGATCCGGCGCCGTTAAGTATTATGTTTCCGAAGCGGAGATCAACGAGAGCGGCAATGGAAAAGTTGTCATCATGTTCAATTACACGAAGGATGAGGACAAAGCCTGGTTCAACGATATCCCGGAAACAGGAGCGGTAGCGCTTGTGTCCAATAACGAGAACCTTACACCGCTGAACGAACGCGTAAAGTACAGCAAGACCACAGCGGCCCACGGCAGCAGCACTGTCGGAGAGATCGTCATCGATCTTCCTCAGGATAACTTCCGCACAAACGGCAGATATTATGTCCGCGTCAAGTCCAGCGGCCATAAAACATGCCTGGCATCGGTCAACCTGGTGAACGCGGAAGCGCCCACCATCCAGCTCAGCGAGAACGGAGCGATCCAGCCGGGACAGAACATCCACTTCCAGATCAATAATATGATCCACGGACTGAATGAGCCCATCGAGCGGGTGACTCTGGCAAAGCCGGATGGAACGACAGAAGATCTGACGTTTATTGACGATTACTTCCTCTATGGCAATACAGGGCTGTTCGTGATCTACAATGATACCGAAAGAAACGACGGCAAGGGTGTGAACCACACAAAGGCTGCAGGCAAGTATACGGTGACGATAGAATCCGCAGGATTTAAGACGATCAGCAAATCCTTCACCGTAACCGGCGGCAGCGGGGCAAAGAAGGCTTTGCCCAAGAAAGCAAAAGTTGATTCCATCACGGGAGCAAGTTTCTCGGGCGGCGGCAGCGGCAGCTCCGGCGGCAGCGGCGGATCCAGCGTTTCAGCGAACCTGAAGTTTGACGGCGACCTGCTGATCAACGCGCTGATCATGGATAAGATCTCTGACAACGCAGACGCAAAGGCGATCGCGGACCGCTGGCTCAAAGAGGTCACTCCGGATTACGCCTGCACAGCGGACGGACAGAAGTTCGCGGACTGGACGTCTTACTACGATGCAGTCAGCGAGGCGAAGAACGGCGGAACATATCTTTGTTACGCGGATTACCTCAGCTCCGGCAAGGCTGTTCTGAAGGACGCACGCCCGGGCAATATCAAGTCCGTACTGGAAGACAACAAGCTGGGCGACATCGATGACAAATATCTCGGCAATGACGCGCCCCAGCTGAAGCTGAAGAACGGCGAGTATGTGGCAGAGGGTTCTGATGCAGTGCTTTCTGCATCGGACAGAGATTATGTCAAAGCGATCACCGGCGTTTATGAGCTGAACAGCTATTACCCGATCGCTTCTGACAGATATACTGCGAATGGAGCCGGCGGCACGCTGACGATCCGATCCGCGGCGCTGAAGATCATAGGCGGCGAGAATGAGACGGATAATGTATTCGTCGTTAAGGCAAAGGGATACAAAGACCAGACCGTCACCATCAAGTACCGCAAGGTGCTGGAGGATGTGACCATCCAGGCGCCGGAAAAGGTAACGGAAGGACAGGATGCAGTGTTCACCATAGAAGGATCCGAGGGTGATTTCCTGAAGCATCTCAGCGAAGTAAGGCTGTCCCACAACGGTAAGGACAGGAAGATCCTGACGAAGTCCGACGGCGGAGAATCCGGCAATGACTGGTATGAGATCTCATCGGACAAGAAGCAGCTTCTGATCAAGGGAGGCGCGTTCTATGCGTCCGGCGAGTTCACGCTGACGCTGAAGGCCGAGCATTATGAAGCGAAGACCGTAACCTTCACTGTCCTTGAGAAGGAAGAGACTGCTGATGCGAAGGATGCGCCGGAAGCGGACGCTGTAAGCTCCTCTTCTTATCCGGCAGCATATAACATCACATTCAAGGGAGAGAAATCCGAAGCTGCGGCTTACCTGAAAGCGGTTACGTCTGTAACGGTTGGCGGTAAAGAATACAGCGAAGCACTTCTTTCCCTTAGAGACGACCAGTATATGACGGCAAATGACCCGACATACGGCGGACCCTACAGCATACTGAAGCTTTCAAAGAGTGGCTTCTCTGCGGAAACGAATACGGAAGTCGTTGTCAAGGCTGCGGGCTATAAGACGCTGAAATTCTCTGTAACAAAGGACGGGGAGCTGGTTTCCGAAGGATCCGGCAGTTCCAGTCAGGCAGACAGCGGAAAAGCGATGACGGTCGTGCCCACTCTGGAAACAGGGAATGTTTCCACCGGCGCGCTGGAGCTGCAGAGCTACAGCTGCGATTATGCGGAATGGCTGACTAAAGTCACCGGTGTTTCAGTGAACGGGAAAGATCTGAAAAAAGATTCCTATGCATTCAGCGCAGCAGCATACGGCCTGACGGACGTTTATGCAGTGGGTTCCTCCACACCCAGCATTGCCATCGCGCCGAAGGCTATCGCTGCAGGAGATAATTCTGTAGTTGTCCATGCGGATGGATACAAGGACGTAAAGTGGAAGATCACAAAGAAGACGAGCTACTATTCTGCTGATGAGTACAGCATCGCAGCGGAGTGATCGTAAAGGGGGCTAAAGAGGCGGACCTTTTCATCGCCCGGGGAGGGCAGCTGTGCTAAGTCCTCGAGACAGGCAGTCAGCGCACTCGCTCGCAAAGAACAGAACCCATGGAAAACTCGCATCTGATAGATGCTCAAACAATTCCATGGGTTTGTCTGTTCTTTTTACTCGCTTCGCTGCTTCCTGCATCTGTCCCTGCGGAGTCGCTGCGCCGCCCTCCCCGGGTATCTGTCGGGCCGCCTTTTTACCTTGGACCATCCCGGATATCCGGTAAAATCTCAGCAAATACCACAAAACCAGCTCACAAGGGGCCGGTTATGCGGCATAATTAGTTATGCAATACAACTTATTTGAAGAGAATACCCTCCCGTGTGGTTTGGAATTTCAACGAGTATTAAATCGCCTATTTGCGATATTTCTCTATCCTGCATTTGTGCTGCTTCCAGGAAATGCTCCCGCTTCTGGCATCGCGCTGGTAACTGATTCCAACCAGAAGCAGATTACCGCTGTACTGATCAAGGCTGGAAGGATATTGCCGGCGGTGAATCTGGCTGATGGCTGTGTCCGCATCCTGGTCATATTTCAGCTCGATGACCATAGCCGGTTTGTCCGGACAGGCGGGAGACGGAATATATACAAGATCCGCATAGCCTTTGCCGGCCTGCATTTCCGGGATCAGCGTGTAATATTGTTCCGCATTGAAATAAGCAAGGCGGATGGCATAGCTCAGAGCAGCTTCACTGTTGTAAGTTAAATTGCCTGCCTTCATATGCGCTTTATCAAGGAGACCAGAAACGGTTTCTTCATCACCTGCCCATGTTGCTTCCAGAAGTCTCTGCGACTGGTCCAGCACCGCATAAAGCCGGGTCCAGTTCTGATCTTCGGACACGGTATTTCTGTATTCATCCAGCACTTCCTGATTTGGTATATAAACCTCGGAGTCTCTGCTGTCATAGGCAAGATAGCCCAGATGGATCAGCAGCGTAAGCACATCGTCTGCGCTTGCCAGAGAGTCCATGTCGTTTTGATATTTTCGGGTATTCACAGGAATGCGTTTATATTCCATGAGAAGCAGGATCATATCCCGCAGACCGCTGAAGTTGCGATTGATATGAACACTCAGGGCCTCATAGGTTTCAGTAGCATTCCAGTAATCCCGGATCTGCCCGGAAAGAATCGCCTGAACGACAGAGTAGGGACTGTAGATCTGGTATTCTAATGGCTCGGCCTGACCCGGCGGGATGATTCCATACAATTCATATCCGTCATACCATTCGCGTATTTTATCATAATCACGCCCATGAACCGCACAAAGGGTGCGGACCTCAGTATCCGTAAAACCAGCGTATTCTGCCAGCTGACCGGGATCGAGCATGGAATATTCCACAAACATGTTCAGGGCGCTGTGCTGTCCGTATTTCTTTACGGGCAGAATGCCGGTGATATATGCAAGAGCAACGTAGGCACGGTCCTTCATCAGGTCGCGGAGAAAATCAAGATACCGTTTCTGGCCTTCAGAATCCTGACGAAATTCCCTGAATATACAGTCCCACTCATCAATAACAATGACAAACTGGTCTCCGGTCTGGCTATAAATGTTTTCCATGACAAAGGCAAGATCGCCGGGATCATCATACGCGACATCGCCATAGGCAGCTGTCAGTTCTGCTGCAACTTTTTGCTGAAGCAGGCGAATCAGATCCCCGGAGTTTTTTGAACGAATGACGAAATCCAGCATGTTGATTCGGATAACATTAAAGGAATTCAGGTATTGGTCCCAATGGTCGCTGTCTGCTATGCACCGGCTTTCAAACAACGGTCGGGTGTTCCCGCAGCGGCTGTAATAGGCGCAGATCATCTCTGCAGCCATGGTCTTGCCGAAACGGCGGGGGCGGGAAACTGCCAGATAGCGCTGCTCGGTATTGATCAGAGAATTAAGATAAGAAATCATACCAGTCTTGTCAACGTAGATGGCTGAGTTTACTGCCATCTCAAACTTCTTGCTTCCTGGATTAAGATAGATACCCATGGCCTGCGCCTCCTTCTGCTCCTATTACTATACCACAACTTGCGCAGAGCATGGAATACGGAAAGTTAAGAGAAGAGAAACGGCCGGTCAGGCCTTTGTTATAAAAAAATCCGGCCCGAAGGCCGGAGAAATAAACGCGGTATTTAGAAACGCAGGGACAGGCAGGTCAGGCTGCCGTCGATGAGACGGAACTCGTTGGTGTTCATGGGACGGACAGGGTAGCCCAGAGACTCGATGTAAGCCTGAGTCTTGGGGAATCCCTTGGGTGTCAAGACGGTGCCGTTGATGTTCAGGCTGTTGATGGCATACAGTTCTTCCTCAGGAACGACGAAGCGGTTGTACTTCTGGAATTCCGGAACATCGTTCATAACAGCGGATACCAGAATGTCGTTGTTGCCCAGATAGATGACGAAATCCTTCAGGTGCAGTCCCTCGGTTACAGGAACGGTGCTTACGTCATAACCGAATTTAGCTACGATTGCGGCAAACTGACGGGCGCCTTCCGCGTTGGTGCGCTCAGACTGGCCGACGTAGAATGTCTTGTCGATGAGCATGACATCGCCGCCCTCCATGGTGCCGGGCTCCTCCAGATGGAAGATCTGATCATCGCTGTAGAACTTCTTGATGGCGTCGACGATCTCGTACTTCTCGCCTTTTCTGGAATCCGTCGCCGGGTTAGTGATGACAGCGCATTCCGGCATGACGACGGCGGGATCCTCTACGAAGCAGGAATCCGGATAACGCTCGTCAGCTTCCAGATCCAGTACCTCCAGTCCCAGCTCTCTCAGTGTTGCTACATACTGGTCATGCTGCTCTACAGCATCCTCGTAAACGGGCTTGCCCTCGCCGAACATGGCGGTGGAAATTCCGTTAACCAGTGCCTTACAGGGTTTGCGGGTGATTGCTTTAGTGAACATGATGGCCTCCTTCTGCGCTGTTCATCAGCTTCTATTAATTAGTTAGTCAGTAACTGGCGGTTAGTTATTTACCGTTTTCTGCATGCGCTGCCGCAGGTCTTACGCCTAGGCAGAAGCATGATCATTAATATATTGTATATAATATATTATATATTGTTATCTGTCAACAGAAATCGAAAAGAAATAATAAGCCGAAGGAAAATTTCAATATATTGAAAAATTCGTCAGTAAAGTATATACAAATCGCGGTAAAAGGGGTATAATATTATTGAAATTGAGAAATTTCGGTATGTAAAGCAAGGAGGCGCACATAATGTCAGATTTCATGGAGAGGCCGATCCCTATTATCGAGGATCCGGGAGATTATAAAGAAACAGCTTTCATCGATTCACCGCTGGTGGAGATCGAGGATTCCGAGCGCATTGATATTGCCCTGCAGTATCCGGTGCTGGGATTTAAAAACGCAGAGTCCAGATGTTTTGCCCGCAGGGAAGTGGCGGAGATGCTGTACAAGGCAGCGGACATGCTTCCGGCTGGCTATCGCTTCCGGCTGTGGGATGTGTGGCGTCCTTTTGCGCTGCAGAAGGAATTGTTTGAATCATACAGTGAGAAGATCACTAAGGAATTCCATCTCGAGGAGCTTTCTGAGGAAGAACGCGTCGCGGAGATCAGTAAATTCGTCGCCAATCCTAAGCCGGACCGCGTCTATCCGCCGGCTCATACCACAGGAGCAGCCATAGACCTGACCATCGTCGGACCGGACGGGAAAGAGCTGGAGTTCGGAACAGAATTCGATGCGTTTACGGACAAGACGAAGGCGGCTTATTATGAGACCCAGGAAGCGGCAGGGGAACCGGACGCGGATGTCATCCGCAAGAACCGCAGACTGCTCTATAACATCATGATCGACGCCGGATTTACCAATCTTCCGTCGGAGTGGTGGCATTTTGAATACGGAGATAAGAACTGGGCTTATACCACCAAGCAGCCGGCTCTGTATGACGGCATATTCGCGCTGGACGAACAGGAAGGATTCGCAGAGGCGTCTGCGGAACTTGTCTAATCGGCAGCAGGTGTACAGAGAGTCAGTCATTTTTCATAATATACCTTCTTATAACTAACATCATGTGAATCGGAAAGGCGGGCCGGCAGCGGCCCGCCTTTCTGGGCGCCCGGTCTTTTTGTGTTCGAATAATATATGCGGCGCGGAATTTATAAAATATATGGGCTTGACAGTCTAAGTATGGTAAAATAACTCTGTATACCAATAGAAAGCAGGGGCATATATGGCAGAGAATATAAGAGTAAAACAGCTGGAGCCTTTGTTCCCGGCAGTGAAACACAGGGATTTCCGCTCGCTGCTGGAGTATGTGGACAAGGCTTATTCAGAAGACGACGCATTCATTATTAAGGAAAAGAAGGCCGGCAGACGGTCATCAGCGGAGAAGGACGATGAACCGGCATACAGGCATGTCACATATCACGAGCTGAGACAGGAGAACGAGTGGTTCGGAACCGGGCTGAAGAACCGCGGTCTGGGCGGCCGCAAGGTGGCGGTCATCGCGGAGAACTGCTATGAGTGGATGCTTGTCTATATGGCAGTACCCATGGGAGGCGGCATAACGGTTCCTCTGGATAAGGGGCTGCCTTACGACGAGGCCCTGTGGTCTCTGCGCCGCAGCGGGGCAGAAGTTCTTGTATTCGATAAGAAGCACCGGAAAATCGCGGAGCAGCTGAAGGCGGAGATGGAAGCGGAGCAGTCTGCCGGTCCGGAAGCAGCGGACGCCGATCCGGAAGGACCGCTGCGTATCCGGGCATTTTTCTCTACGACAGAACTGGAAGGCTACGAGTCGTGCCGGACTCTGATCGAGGAGGGGCGGCAGGCCTGCGAGGCAGGAGACGATGAGTACTGGAAGACGCCCATAGACCCGAATGGTGTGTCGCTGATCCTGTTCACATCAGGAACCAGCGGCAGGGCCAAGGCTGTAATGCTGAGCCAGTATAACGTTCTTTCCAATGTATATGCCATGGAACGGACACAGGATATCCGCCATGGAGACATCAACATGGCATTTCTGCCTTTCCATCACACCTTCGGCTGCGATACCCAGGTCATGATGTATGCCTGCGGGGTGACGACGGTGTTCTGCGATGGTCTGAGATATATTCAGAAAAACATGTGTGAATATCACGTGACGATATTTATCGGCGTACCTCTGCTGATCGAGGCGATCTATAAACGCGTCATGCGGGAGGCGGAGAAGCAGGGGAAACTCGATACGCTGAAGAAGGGCATGCGGATCTCCGGCATGCTGCGGAAATTCCATATCGATGTACGGCGCCGGATGTTTAAAGATGTGATCGAGCAGCTGGGCGGCGCGCTGCGCTTTGTTTTCAGCGGAGCGTCCGCGCTGGATCCGGAGACCGTCCGGGGGTTTGAGGCTATGGGAATCAGCGTTGTCCAGGGCTACGGCATGACGGAGGCGTCGCCGGTCATCGCTACAGAAGATGCTAAGGCAAGAAGAGCGGGATCCATCGGCAAAGCGCTCTATACAGTGGAAGTAGAATTGAAGGATCCCAACGAGGAAGGCATCGGCGAGATCATCTGCCGGGCGCCCAATGTGATGCTGGGATACTATAAGGAACCGGAAGAGACGGCGAAGACCATTGTGGACGGATGGCTCCAGACCGGCGATCTGGCGCGCATGGATAAGGACGGCTTCCTCTTTATCACCGGCCGCAAGAAGAACGTGATCGTGCTGAAAAACGGCAAGAATGTTTATCCCGAGGAAATCGAGACTTTGATCGCGGATCTCCCCTACGTGAAAGAGAATATCCTCATCGGCGTGCCGAAACGGGAGTCCGGCGGCAGCGGCGAGCTTGCTCTCTGTGCCAAGATCGTCTACGATCCGGAGTACATGAGAGAGAAATACGGCGCGGAGGACCAGGAGGCTGTGGAGGCCATCATTTGGAAGGATCTGGAGGTCATAAACAAAGGCATGCCTGCCTATAAACAGATCACGCGGCTCATTGCCCAGGATAAGGAAATGGTGAAGACAACAACAGGAAAGGTCAAGCGGTTCCAGGAAGGCGCATCCGCACATGCGGAGTGATCCCGGTTTTCGATGGGCAGAGCAGCAGAACGATTGAAGAAGAACGAAGAGAGGGAAAATGGAGGAAAATATGAATAAGTCCCGCAGCGTCACTGCGGGACATGACAAACCTGCAGGTCCGCAGCCGGCGTCAAAGGGAACATGCTATGCCCTGATCCTTGTGACAGCGGTGTTCTGGGGACTGTCATTTATTTTCATGAACCGGATGCTCGAGTATATGGAGCCGCTGCAGGTGATCGCAGGACGGTGGACGCTGGCAGCCATCATATTCCTGATCCTGATGCTGGCAGGGAAGGTGCGCATCGATCTCCATAAGAAGAAAGTAAAGTATATCTTTCTGTGCGGTCTGCTGGAGCCGGGGCTCTACTCTGTATTCGAGACTTACGGGCTGAAATATACGTCGGCTTCTATCAGTTCCATATTTATTGCCACCATTCCGGTTATGTCTTTGATCGTAGGCGTTCTCTTTTTCCGAAGGAAGACGAATGGAACGGGTATCCTGAGCATCGTGCTGGCATTTACCGGCGTAGTGACCTGCACCGTGTTTTCGCCGGCATTCTCGCTGGATGGCGACCTGAGAGGGTATTTTTTCATGATGGCTGCGGTCGTCATGGGAGCGGTGTACGGTTTTTTCAGCGCCGAGGCAGGGGAAGAATACGGCGCCATGGAAGTGACGGCGACGATGGCGTTCATGGGGTGTGTTCTATTTAATATAGAATGCCTCATCGCAGGATACGGTCTGTCCACATACCGCATCATCTTTACCCATCCGGATGTGCTGGGCTGTACAGCGTTCCTCGGCATATTCTGTTCCATTATCTGCTATGCCGCATTCAACCGTGTCATGGCAAGCATGGACGTGGCTCTCGCAAACAACATGTCCGGCAGTCTGATTACTGTGGTAGGTGTGGCAGCGGGCATCTTCATCGCCGGGGATCCCGGCGGATTATATACGATCATCGGACTTGCCGTAACACTTGCCGGTGTATGGCTGTCTTCCCGGGCAGAACGGGAATAAGAAAACGCCCCTGGGATCCTCAACGGATTCGCAGGGGCGTTTCCCTAAGTGTGTATTACAGGGTTATTATTTACCAATAAAGCGGCTCTCAATGTAATAGCGCTTCTCGTTTGCTTCTCCCATGGAGAATGTCTTGCGGGGCAGTGCTCCGTCTGCTGCTACTGCAGGGAACAGCATGGACTTGTCCATAGCCGGGAGCATGAATCCGGCGTTGCCCGCCTTGGCGCTCAGCTTATTGACAGCTTCTGTTCCGTGGATATAGTCGATGTCCGCATCCTTGCGCTCCTTGACGATAACGTCCAGAGCATTCTGCAGGGATCCGACTTCCAGCTTATTTGCGGGATCCTTGATCAGGATCGTTCCCTTCTGGTCTGCTGTCAGGTAGGGAATGGCGAATCCGCCCTCCGGCGCTGCAGCGCCTTCCGGTGCCAGGCAGGCGTCTCCGTTCTGCTCTTTCAGGAGTTCCACAGTCTCGTTTACGAGGTCCATTCCGCTCTGGCCTTTGCTTGCGAAGATCACGCGGTGAATAGGCTCGAATACGATGCCGTCGTCGTGGATGTTCTCGATCTCGCACAGAGCGTAGCGTGCGGGGTGATTCTTCTGCTCTTCCGGGGACAAAGTCTTCTTCAGGTTCTCCCAGTTTGTCTTGGCCGTTGCCAGAGAATGGTTGCCGTCGCCCATAGCCTGGAAGATGACGTTGCCGTCGCCGTATTTCTCTACAGCCTTGTCATAAAGGGCAGAGAGAGCGTCCTTCATTCCCTCGAGATCCTGCTCCTTAATGAAGCTTCCGGTGATATGTCCGCCCTTCTTCATCAGGTCGGTATCGTAAACCTGCTCCTGGGGCGCGTTGACAAGGGGTTCGATCACTGTCTTGTCCGGATCGTCGATCAGGATCATGATGTGGGGCATCTCCAGGGGTGCGCCCTTGCGGATCCGCAGTCTCGGCGGGATACGTTCAACAACGGTACCCTCGGTGGCTCTTGTCAGTGACTTGGACCCCTTGTTAAAGTCATAGGCTTCCAGATCCGTAGCAATGACGAGACCCAGACGGGATCTGCCTTCCGCCGTACGCTTAACAAGCATGCATCCCGGGGGAAGCGTGCGGAGAATGCCGTTCTTCATATAATCTTCCATCGCCTGGCGGATGTCCTTGATCTTCGCCTCTTCCTCCGGTGTATCCAGATAGATCTCCGGGAGCATCAGGCGCAGCGCCGAAGGATTATCTCCGACGATCTTCTCTACGTCATCCCAGTATTCCTGCTCCGAAGTATACTGGTCGCATGCCACTACTGCCCACTTATTATAATCTGTACCCTGGCGGGGAACCATGATCTCCGGAATATGAAGTCCGAAGGTTTCCCAATCGTACTTAGCCATGTGTTAGCCTCCTTACGTTGATTGACATAAACATACATACTAATTATATGACGAATAATGGCGGATTGCAATATACTGGGGAATCTGAATTTTCAATGTCGGATATAAGAAATGGTTGGAAAGAAGGGAAAGGCAGGCAATATGCAGATATCCGATGCTTCCCATTGAATCCTCCTTCGCTTTTGAGTATCATAGTAGGAAGAAAGTGAGGATATGATGGCAGAAAATCTGGAAAAGGCGAAAACCGGGGAAAAGCAGTTTGAACGGACAGAACTCATTATGGGAAGGGACGCTGTCCGCTCCCTCCGGGGAAAACGGGTCCTGGTATTCGGCGTCGGCGGCGTCGGCGGCTACGCTGTGGAAGGACTGGCCCGGGCAGGGATCGGCACGCTGGATATCGTGGATAATGACGACGTGGATATAACGAATATCAACCGGCAGATCATTGCGGATCATGAGAGCGTCGGCAGAGACAAGGTCGATGTGTGTGAAGAGCGGATCCGCAGGATCTGCCCGGAAACGGCAGTCAATAAATATAAAATGTTCTACCTGCCGGAGAAAGAGGACCAGTTTCAGTTCTCTGATTACGACTATGTGGTGGACGCCATAGACACGGTGAAGGCGAAGATCGATATCATCGTCCGCGCTCAGGAAGCGGGCGTGCCGGTGATTTCGTCCATGGGCTGCGGGAACCGGATGGATCCGACCAGGCTCGTGGTAACGGATATATATAAGACTCATATGGATCCTCTGGCGAAGGTCATGAGGAAGGAACTGAGGCAGCGGGGCGTGGAATCCCTGAAAGTAGTCTATTCGGAAGAACCGGCGATCCGCCCGTGGAAGCCGGAGGAGATCGGATATGAACCGGAGGAGCCGGCAGAGGGATCCAGCCGCCGGAGCACGCCCGGGTCCACGCCGTGGGTCCCTGCGGCGGGCGGACTGATCATCGCGGCAGAAGTGGTAAAGGATCTGACAGGATTCGATCCGGGAGACCGGGTACGGGGCGGCAGAAAGTAGGAGAAAGGGCCGGTCAGGGCTTTGTTAGAAGAGAAGAGGCAGAAAATGAATGAACTTGATAAACTGGAGCCGAAGGAAGTGTTTCGATTTTTCCGGGAGATCGCGGCGATTCCCAGGGGATCCCGCAATACGAAGCAGGTCAGCGATTATCTGGCGGACTTCGCCCGGCAGCGGGGGCTGGAATATTATCAGGATGAGCTGAATAACGTGATCATCCGGAAGCCGGCGTCTGCGGGCTATGAGGACGCGGAGCCCGTGGTCATCCAGGGCCACATGGACATGGTGTGTGAGAAGACGCCGGACTGCCCCATAGATATGGAGCACGAGGGACTTTCGCTGGCTGTGGATGGCGACTGGCTCTATGCGGAGGGAACGACGCTGGGCGGCGACGACGGCATTGCCGTGGCTATGGGCCTGGCGGCGCTGGACAGCGGGAGCATCGAACACCCGCCCCTTGAGCTTCTGTGCACGGTGGATGAGGAGATCGGCATGGAAGGCGCCCAGGGACTGGACGTGTCTCATCTTAAAGGGCGGCGGCTGATCAATATCGACTCGGAAGACGAGGGGATCCTGACAGTGAGCTGCGCCGGCGGAGTGTCTGCCTGTGTCATGCTCCCTGCAGCGACGGGAATGACAGAAGGCGTGCAGTGTGAGATTACTGTGGACGGTCTTGCGGGCGGTCATTCCGGGTCGGAGATCGACAAGGAGCACGCCAGCGCGAACATTCTCATGGGCCGGCTGCTGGAGTGGATCCGCAGGGAGGCAGATTATGCACTGGTCAGCATAGCCGGTGGAACGAAGGACAATGCGATATGCAAGCGGTGTCAGGCTTCCATTATTGCGGATCCGGCTGATATCCCGGCTATTCAGAGGGCGGCAGCTTCCCTGGAGGACATCCTGAAGCGCGAGCTGAAGACGCCGGATCCGGGCGTAAGGATCACGGTGATCCCAGGGGAGTCCTGCAGTGCTTCCGCGCTGACAAAGCCCAGTCTGGACCGGGTGATCACCTGGCTTAGGCTGACGCCCACCGGGATCCAGCATATGAGCATGGACATCCCGGGGCTTGTTGAGACGAGCCTGAACCTGGGAGCGCTGCAGGTTTCCGGAGACGGGATGAAGGCGGTCTACGCCGTCCGCAGTTCCGTTTCGACCCGGCGGGAGGAGCTGTGCAGCAGACTGGAATGTCTGGCGGAGCATCTGGGCGGCAGTGTGAAATACAGCGGCGTCTATCCTGCCTGGGAATACCGGAGCAGCTCGCCCCTTCGGGATGCGGCGCTGGAAGCATACCGGGAGCAGTACAGCGCAGAAATGTCCGTGGAGGCGATCCATGCGGGACTGGAGTGCGGCCTGTTTGCGGGAAAGATGGGACCGGATTTTGACGCGGTTTCCTTCGGACCGACCATGACAGGCGTGCATACCAGTGATGAGAAACTTTCAATCTCTTCCACTGCCAGAGTGTGGGAGTACCTCCAGAGACTGCTGGCGAAATGCAGATAAACGATGGTGCGCTCGTAAGTTTGTGAAAAATAAGCATATCTTGCAGTTCCTGCTGCGATAAGATGAAAGAGCCGTTGACGCACAGCGGTTCTTTTTGTTACAATAAGGCTTCGGAACAGAAAGAGCGGAGGCACGGGTGCATGCTGCGCCGCGGCGTCCGTTCTTGAATTATTACTAGTTATTGTTCGATTATGCAGGGTGTTTGTTAATGGGTAGTAAATCAAATAAGACATTAAACAAGAAAGGCGGTTTCGGCGATGTGACCGTCATCGGGCTGGCGCTGTTCGCCATGTTTTTCGGAGCAGGGAACCTGATCTTCCCGCCGGATATCGGCGTCCGGGACGGGAGCCTCTGGTGGCTGGGCTTTATATTTTATTTCATTGCAGACGCGGGATTCGCTCTCCTGGCGGTGATCGCCATGAACCGAATGGGCGGCAATATGGACCGGGTCACGGGAACAGCCGGAAGGGTGCCAGGCACGATCATCAATATCGCGGTGATCCTCTGCATCGGGCCGGGACTCGCCATACCGAGAAACGGCGCGACCACTCTGGAAATGGGCATCGCTCCTGCCTTTGGACTGGATGCGGCGTCGCCTCTGGTCAGGGCAGTGTTCTCTGTCATTTTTTTCGGCATCGTCCTGCTCCTTGTCATCCGGCCTTCCGCTGTTGTTGACATCGTGGGACGTTTCCTGACGCCGATCCTTGTGATCACGCTGCTGATCCTGATCGTCGTGGGCATATTCAGCCCCAGGGCTGCCACACAGCCTTCCGTCTCCGAGACGATCATAAAAGACGGGATATATAATGGATACCAGACCATCGATCTCATGGCAGGACTCTTCTTTGCCATCATCGTCATAGAGAATGCTTTTGACAGGGGATATTATTCTGAGGGGGACAGGACCCGGATCGTTCTCCGGGCAGGAGCAGTCAGCTGCGTCCTGCTGGGCATCGTGTACGGAGGCCTTTCCTTCCTGGGATCTACAACAGGCATGATCTGGCGGGACCAGTACCTGTCCGGAGAAATAAACCAGGCGGGACTCTTCACCAATATTTCTTCGGAACTGCTGGGCAGCGCCGGCTCGGTAATCCTGGCTCTGATCGTGACATTCGCGTGCCTGACCACTGCCATCGGTCTGACTTCTGCCGCCGGTTCTTATTTCAGTGAGCTTTTCCACGGGAAAATCAGTTATTCCGCGGTGGTGATCCTGGTGTGCGTTGTTTCTGCGATCCTCTGCAATGCGGGACTCTCGCAGATTATCAGCTTCACGTTCCCGATTCTCATGCTCTGCTATCCCATCGTCGTGCTGACGGTGATCATGTCATTCCTGACCGACCGGGTGAAGAACCGCAACGCCTATTACCTTGCGTCTCTGGTGACATTCTTCCTCAGCGCCTGCTCCGTGCTGTGCGACAACCTGGGCGTATCATCATTTTCCTGGGTCCATCGGATCCCCCTGGATCAGTTCGGATTCTACTGGGTCATCCCCGCTGCGGCTGCATTCCTGATCGGCATGATCATTCCGGGCAAAGACCTGGCTCTGAATGAGGGAAAACAGATCGGCAGCGAACGCTGAATGGCAGAACATAATATAATATATATTCAAAATGATAATAAGGCTGCAGCTCCTGTGTTGTAAAAAATAGGATAAGCTGCAGCCTGTGTTTTATTTCTCGTTACTTGTGCTGCCCCTGCCTGCGGGCCCTTGCATTTTTTTGGTAGTTATGCCGGATGGATCTCCGCTCCGCCTCCCGCCGCCTGCGGGTCTTCTCCTTCATTACAGAATATCCGAAGGTGCCGAGAGGTTTGGGCTGAAGGCCGAAGTACTCGCCGTGGCAGTAGCTGACCAGGCCGGCCTGATCCAGACAGAGCCGTCCCTTTTCGTCCATCAGGGAAGCATCTGCGTGAACAGCGACGATCTCTGCAATGAACATGTCATGGGATGGATATTCTCGGATCTCATTCACAACGCATTCCAGATTGACAGGAGATTCCGCCACCAGCGGCGCAGAAACGATATCTGCCGGAATGCGGGTCAGCCTGCACTCTGCAAACTTATCCAGATCTCTGCCGGAACGGACGCCGCAGAAATCGACCTGGCGAACGATAGACTCTGTAGTCAGGTTTATAACGAACTCCCTGCTGTCCGCGATCATATCGTGAGAATACCTGGATTTCCGCACAGAGATATACGTCATTGGCGGATCCGTGTTGATGATTCCCGTCCAGGCGATGGTGATCAGGTTATCCTTCTCCCCGTCGCTGCAGGAAACTAGGACTGCCGGCACCGGGTTCAGCATGGCGCCGGGCTTAAGGGTTATTTTCTCACTATTGCGCGCGGTCAAGGCCGAATCACTGCGGCCGTCGGGATCACGATGCGCCGATGCGCCGCGCGCTGACCCGCCGCTGCGGACATCTCTGTCTGACTGCTTCCAGTTCCCAGAGTACCTGCTTACCTGCCTGCCGCTTCTTGTATCCCTGCTCACAGTGCTTCCTTAATGGCAGACAGCAGGTCGTCATATTCATCAAATGCCGGGATATCCGGATTGTCCGCGATGATCTGCGGCGTACTGCGGAACAGAAATCCCGCCTTGCTTGCCTTGATCATCCCCAGGTCGTTAAAGCTGTCTCCGAAGGCAATGGTATCATAGCCGATGGACTGCAGCGCCTTGACGGTGCTGAGCTTGGAATTCTCAATGCGCATGGTGAAGTCCGTGATGGATCCGTCTTCTGCCACATCCAGCGTATTGCACATGAGCAGAGGATAATTCAGCTTGGCGATCAGCGGACCCGCGAACTGTTCGAATGTATCGCTGATGACGATGGCGGGAACGATCTTGCGCAGTTCATCCAGGAATTCCCTGGCGCCGGGCAGAGGATCGATCTGAGAAATTACATCCTGTATTTCCTTCAGTCCCATGCCGTGTTCACGGAGGATATCCAGTCTCCAGTGCATCAGTTTGTTATAATCCGGTTCATCTCTTGTCGTTCGTTTCAGCTCCGGGATACCGGAAACCTTGGAAAATTCGATCCAGATCTCAGGAACAACGACACCTTCCATATCCAGGCAAACAATATTCATAAGTCAACCCTTTCTGTTCATCATAGTAAGTACGTTTTGTTTTTACTTTACCGGCACAAAGTGCTTCTGTCAAGTATCCGGCGGCGGGGGGATAGTGTCAAGTTGTTAGGGAGTTTTTTGTTGACAATCCTCGGTAGGTATCTTCCTGCATAGGGATTAGCATAGAGGATTTCTT
>OMXT01000064.1 GCA_900315125.1 uncultured Eubacteriales bacterium | reverse complement strand
ATGAGAAGTTTGGTCGCTAATCATTTTACACGAGCCTCAATGGCTTTTCTACTATTCACTTTTGCGAACAATATTGTACTCTATCCATAGGAATCCTCTCGAACTGATACGGAACCGCTGTTTCGTATCACTTTCTGTCGTAATATTGACGCTGCGGTATGCTATATATAAAATGATACCGAAGTATCACTTTTGGGATCATACCGCAGAACGAAAGTGTTGTAAAGGAGAAACAGCATGCGCAAGATATTAGGAGGAATCGGCAAATTTCTCATGGGTCTGGCAATTGTGATCAGCCTGTTTTTTAGTCTGGGCGTATTGGGAGAAAGACTATGGAAGACGACACAGATCTCGACCGTATTCTTTACCATGGCGCTGCCATTCCTGCTCCTTATATTGTTGATCATTTTCGGGATCGACATTTTCATCCTCCGAAAAAACGATGGAAAGAAGAGAAGATTCTTTCAGGTAAGCATGGCCCTTGCACTGATCGCGTTCGCACTTCTGAGTGTTGAGACGGTGCAGTTTAAGTCTGCGGCTTCGGCAGGCGGAGGCGAATACAGTCTGCTTCGGGGTCTTACTATGGAAGACGTGAAAATGAGTAAGCCGGACGAGCAGGTCGTATACGCTCGTCATGACGGAGAGGATCTGAGTATCTCTATTTATAAACCGAAGAATGAGAGGAAGACGCTTCGGCCGGTTTATGTGTATATCCATGGCGGCGGCTGGTGCAGCAATAATGCGGAGACCAATTCCAATATGCATCGGCAGATGGCGGATGTGGGCTTTGTTGGATTTTCCATCAATTATCGCCTTTGCAGATCCGGAAGCTATGACCATCCGACCTGGGATAAGGCGATTTATGACTGTGCGGAAGGAATGAACTGGATCAGAAAGCATGCGAAGGAATATGGCGGAGATCCGGACCGCATTCTTCTGGCAGGGGAGTCCGCCGGAGGAAATCTAGTTCTTCAATATGCGGGGATGACAAGCGAGGGCAAGCTGGACGCGCCGGTGCCGCAGGCGGTACTGGCGGAATATCCGGTCGTAGATCTCAAGTGGACGGCAGACCACGGACATTATCTGGGCGTAGCCACTCCGGGCATCTGCGAAGCGTATATCGGCGGGAAACTGGAGGATCATCCCGACCGTCTGGCTTTCGTTTCTCCACTGACCTATATGAATAAAAATCTTCCGCCCACCCTGATCATCCATGGGACAAAAGACACGCTCGTCAGCATAGAGGGATCGGAAGAATATAAACGGCAGGCAGATGAAGCAGGCGCGGACGTGAAACTCATAGAGCTTCCGTATTCCAACCATGGAACGGATCAGCAGGTCAACAGGACTGCACTGCTGAACTGGCTGAAAGGATATAAAGGGATGCTCTCGAATTCCAATTGAAGATGGAATGGTGGGAAGCCGGCTCTGTGCCGCAATAATTTAATATTAGATCTGTGATAACAAGATGAGCTTATTTTTTTACATGGCCGGGTGGCAATTACGCCTGGTCTTTTCTATTGTCCGAAAGCAGGAAAGGAGGCGGTGAACGGTTGGCTGTCTGAAGAGAACATAAACTAATAAATCAGAAGGAGCAGCGAATGCTGTTCAGGAAGGAGAAGTCGATGAAGAAAAAATTTAATACGCTGGAAGACGAGAAGAAACAGAGGAAGACCAGGTTCGCGGTACTGACGTACAGCTGCCTGGTCCTTTCTCTTACTGTCGGTGCGGCGACGGCTTATGCCGCGGGCGATCCGATCACGGTCATCAACAACCTCAGCACGTTCATTTTCAGTCTGATCCGCGCGATTGGCCTGATCCTGCTGGGGCTCGGTATCATGCAGGTCGGACTGTCGCTGAAGAGCCATGACCCCAGTCAGAGGGCGAATGGTTTTCTTACCGTCTCCGGCGGCGTGGTGATCACATTCACGAAGGAGATCCTGAATACGATCGTAGGTTAATGAAACAGAGGCATTCGGCAGCAGAATTGCCGGATGCCGGAAGGGAGCAACAGTATGGAAATGAAGAAAAGACCGGAATACTTACAGCGTTTTGAGCTGCACATGAAGAACGGGGAAGTCATCGAGTACTTTGAGGACTATGATCTTCCGGCGGAGAAAGGCCTTCTGGGAGATTTCAAGAACGGCAAGAAGAAGTTCCTGCAGTTCGGGGATATGATCGTTGATTATACGATCCCCTTTGACCAGATCTCATATATCGTCATGTTTGGCGTGCAGAAAGCATTTTAGGAGGGAGGAAACTTAATGTGTCAGATAACTGGGTAGTCCAGACGCTGCAGAACGCACTGGACATATGGAATGGAAAACTCGCGGAAGTATGGCAGCTTCTGTCCACTTCGCCGGAGGAATTCCGGGGCGGCGGGATCTGGAAGGTCAT
>OMXT01000090.1 GCA_900315125.1 uncultured Eubacteriales bacterium | reverse complement strand
TCATCGTAGACAACGGAATCACTCAGAAGAACCAAATTATCAGAATTGCTTGAATTCTAATTTACACACAAAAAAGGACTTGACCTCTGACGGCCTCGGGGTTCGTAAAAAGGGACGCAAACAGCCGCTCGTATTCCCCTCTGAGCCGCGCGTCCGGCGAATGTCTCATCCACTAAGTAAGTCTTTCCTACTCTGCGGCGTCCATAAACTGCAATTAATTCGGCTCGATTTTATTCTGCGGCGAACGCACTTTTTTAGCCCTTCGCCGCAACTTTAATTCGTATGTTACAGTCTCATGACAGGTTACAAAGAAAGGAACTAATACCGGAATATTGAACACAGGGAGGACACTGCGGCAAAATAAAGCGATAAATCACTAAAGAAATGTGTCGATTCTGTCAAGGAAATGTGCGTGATTCGACACGTTTCCTTCAGGGGAAACACGCATTGCGGTACGAATTCCTTCACATTGCTGCAATATACTAAGACCATCGAAAGACAGAGACAACAAGCAAACTACTCATAAACCCAAACATCGACAATAACTATCTATTTAGAAATTCTTTCTCAAACAACTCAAACTCCTTGAGAATCCGGAAATGACAGTCCGGGTTCTTTAGGTTTTTGGGGGTTTTGTGGTCTTTAGATCCTGAGATTTTGAGGTTACAGGCATGTCATCTGCTGCTGCGGGCTTCGCTGCCTCTCAGTTTCTCCAGCGCAAAGTCCGCAAACCTGCGGACGGCGGGGGACTGCATGGCACGGGGCGTCATGGCGCAGCCAATCTCCACAGTCGTGGGCTGATCGGGGCGAAGGACAGTGATGGATGAGCCGGGGGAAGCGGGCGTGCCGGGAACAGCAGGCGAGCCGGAAGCAGATGAAGCGTCTGAAACTGCGGGCTGGCCGGGAGTGATGAGCATCCGGGAGTGCAGGGAATTGACGATGGTCACCCCCAGGCCGGCGCTGACCATGGCCCGGGCAGCAATGGTGTCCTTTACCGTGTAGCGGGCCCTGGGGTGTATGCCCAGGCGTGCAAGCTCCTGGAAGACAGGCATCATGCGCCGGCACTCCGGTGTGGGGCGGACGCCCCGGCGTCCGCAGCCATTCTTGGAATGATTTTCCTGAAGGAGCATATGACGATCTGGGCGGCGGCCGGGGCATGCCTGATCCTCGGAAGCGTTGTTATTCCAAGCGTTATCGGATCCCGAAGCAGATAGAACGAGGAAACTGCGGAACTTTACGGATCGCCTGTTCTCGTGTATAATACTAAATAGTGTGAGAAATTCATGCATGCTCCTTTGGGGCATGCAGATTTGGTTTACTCCAAAGAACGAAAAACGGAGGAGCATTTGCGGTATTACGAGATCCCCTATAAAAATAAGTGCGAAGGAACGCTGCAGTACGTGGATATGAAGAAGAGCTCCTGCATGCGTTTCTATTACGACAGGGATTCCCTGATGATGGAGATGCGGTGGATCCAGCTGGAGGCGGAGCATCCGGCGAACGGGACCGGCAGGCCGAAGCGCACGGGACGGGGTCTGGTGGAGATCATCCATCCGGCGCTCATCAGCGGACGGGTGATCTACCGGGTGGTAGATGCCGTCGCTCCGGTAAAGGATCTGGAAGATATTCATTTTCGGGATATAGAGGTTCGGAAGTTTGATATTGACGAAAAGAGCGGAAAACTGGCAATGGAGGCTCTGTTCGAAGGCACGGAGATCTACGAGCGCATAGAGCTGGCCGTGAACTTCGCATCGTCCCGGGTATCCTGGGATTGAAGCATGCGGGAGCAGGAGGCATAAGATGAAGACAATAATAAAGAACGGGACGATCGTGGATCCGTCCCAGGATATCTGCGGCGCCGGGGATCTGATTCTGAAGGACGGCGCGGTAGAAGGCATAGACCTGACAGGAAGCGCGTCTGCAGCTGACGCGGACCAGGTGATCGATGCACAGGGGCTGATCGTGAGCCCTGGATTTATCGATATCCATATGCATGAGGATGAGCTGGATCCGGCGACGGACCGGGCAGAGAAGAGCATGTCCCATTCCGCGCTGCGCATGGGCGTGACCACGGATATCGGCGGGAACTGCGGACTCAACACGGCAGATCCCGATCATTTTCTGGACGTGGCGGACCGGGACGGCGCGCCCGTGAACATCGGCATGCTGGCAGGCCACGCGTGGCTCAGGAACCGCCATGGCGAAAAGGATCGCTATAAAGGCGTGTCGGAAGATGATGTGAAGCAGATGGTCAGGGACTGTGAGAAGTTCCTGGACAGCGGCTGCCTCGGCATCTCTGCGGGGCTGGAATACGTGCCAGGATGCACGCTGAAGGAAATAGAACCGCTGGCGTCTCTTTGCCGCGCCGGGGACAAAGTCCTGGCTGGCCACGTCCGTGCGGATATGGAAGATGTATATCCTGCGGCAGAAGAGCTGGCGCAGATCGGCAGGGACTGCGGCATCCGGATCCAGTTCTCCCATATCGGGAGCATGGGAGGATTCGGCCAGATGCCCCATCTTCTGGAGATGATCGAAGGGTATCGAAAAGAAGGCATAGATATGATGGCGGACTGCTATCCCTACCAGGCATTCTGTACCCACATCGGTTCCACGACCTACGATCCCGGATTCCTTGAGCGCTACGACGCGGATTATGACAGCGTCCTCATTGCCAGCGGAAAATATGCAGGTCAGCGCTGCACGAAGGAGATATTCGATGAGGTTCGTGAGAAGGATCCTATGGCTGCAGCCGTCGGCTTCTTCATAAAGGCAGAAGACGTAGACTTGGCGCTGCAGTCTCCTCTGGTCATGCTTGGAAGCGACGGGATCAGGGATAAGGGCAAAGGACATCCCAGGGCGTCCGGCGCCTTCGCCCGATTCATATCGGATTATATCCGGACGGGAAAGGTTTCGCTCTCCGACGGCATCAGCAAGATGACGACCATGGCGGCGGAGCGACTCCATCTGCCGAAGAAGGGCAGCTTCCGCTCCGGCTGCGACGGGGACGTCACCATATTCAATCTCAGCCGCGTAGAAGACCGGGCAACGTATAATGATAGTGAGATCCCGCCCGTGGGGTTTGAGTATGTACTCATCGGCGGCCAGATCGCTCTCGCTCACGACCAGATCGTCAATGACGGCCTGGGACGTTCAATAAGGAGATAAGAAGGAGGCAGACAGAGATGTCACTTTTTAAGAATATCAAGCAGTCGTGGAATGATTTTCTGGATCGTCTGGCGAAGAACAACCAGAAGAATTACGGCAGCGGCGTACCGGATTGCTGCAAGCTGAACAAGGCGCAGAATGATGCGTCTCAGGGCAAGGCGCACTGAGGCAGGTTAGTGTAAAATAGATGTGGAGGTTTTAGGGAGAAGAGGATAATCCGAGAGAATAAAATAGAGGCCACCTTCTTGTGATAGAAT
>OMXT01000036.1 GCA_900315125.1 uncultured Eubacteriales bacterium | reverse complement strand
CCCACCGGAAAGGCCGTAGTCACAGTATGTAACACCGGAGCCGGATCCCTTGTAATTTGTCGTGGTTATATACTCCGTCTGATCAAAGAGGACCAGCAGGTTATCTCTGGACAGGCTGTTCTGGAAATCCTGGGTATGATACTTCTTATCTTCCTTATTGTATGTCCACACCGCCGGCTCATAGGAGACCCGGCTGAACTGCAGCGTCAGGTCATTACATGCTTTGGAACCCGCCTTCTTCGCCTTGTCATTGAATTTCAGTTCCGTGCAGTCCTTGGACGTCGTCCGGAAGCCTTTATCTTTTATGGCCGCAGCCACCTTGTCGCCGTGAACGATCCCTGTATGCTCTGAGGAGACCGCCCTGCTGCTGTCCCGTCCGTACAGGCCCACCGGATCGCTGTAGGACATCTGGTTTATGTGGTCTACCTTGTCCTGATAGAAAACTTTATCCGCTCCCACATAACCGTCTGCTGCCTTGCTGTGGCTCAGTCCCCAGTGAATGAATATGGCGTCGAACAGCTCAGAAAAGTGGATATAAGGCGGTCTGGCGCTGCGCATGGGACCGATCACGTCCGGGAGCTTCTTATAATCCGCATAGAGCCACAAAGTCCTGGTTATGCCGCCTTCCACCTCACCCTGGAGTATGATATCCGGGGAGTACTTCTTGTCATCCATGCCCCACTGAGGCCTGGCGTCCGGTGCGTTCTCTACAACAAAGGCTGTTATGCGCCGTCCTTCCGCATTCTGGTCCGCGAGTTCAATGCCCGTCAGCGGGTTGAGCGCCGGTCCTTCTTCCGCCGGTTCCGCCGCCTTCTTCTGGGGCTGCTCTGCCTTCTTTCCGGCGCCCCCGTAGATCACTGCCATCATGCCTCCGAGAATCACTGCTGCCGCCAGAGCGACGATGATCCCGATCTTTATTTTCCGTTCCATAAGTCCTGGCAGCCCTCCTGTTTGCAGGATCGCACAGACGAGCCGCATCCTCCTTCTTGCAATTTTCATTATTGTAACACGTTTTGAAATTTCTGTCATTAGTTATCCCGTGATCATGTTATTTCAGCCTTTGCATGTACTGTCTAAAAGCAGGTAACATCCCGCAGTTTCCCGCTTTTTCAGTTGAATTAAACTGCTGGTTATGGTAAAGTTTTGGTGAAGAGTATATCAATCAATCTCCGCAATCATGGGTAAGACAGACAGGAGGCATAATCGGTCATGCAGAACACTAAAGATTTGCGAACTATCAAGAATTTCGAGAATCTTCCGGAGGGCAAGCTGGGAATCATTGTGATGAAGGGCTGCAACAAACTCGGAAGAGAAATAGATCAGTATCTGGTACGCTGGCGTCATGAGGAACCGGACGAGACCAAGAAACAGCTGATCGGATATGTTGAGGACAGCTACATTCTGGAGGCAGAAACACCCCGTTTCGGCAGCGGTGAAGCAAAGGGACAGATCAAGTCCACCGTTCGCGGCTATGATCTTTATATTTTGTGTGATGTGACGAACTACTCCATTACATATTCCCTGTTCGGCCATGAGAACCGCATGTCCCCGGATGATCACTACCAGGATCTGAAGCGCATCATTACCGCAGCCAGCGGCAAGGCCAAGCGCATCACCGTGATCATGCCCTTCCTGTATGAGGGACGCCAGCACCGCCGCAGCGGGAGAGAATCTCTGGACTGCGCAACGATGCTGCAGGAACTTGTGGGTCTGGGCGTAGACAATATTATAACATTTGACGCACACGACCCCAGAGTACAGAATGCCATTCCAAACCACGGGTTCGATACATTCCGTCCTGCCTATCAGTTTATCAAGGCAATTCTCAACCACTGCGAGGATCTTGACCTGGATTCCGACCACCTGATGATCGTCAGCCCTGACGAGGGAGCAACAGATCGTGCCGTATATCTGGCCTCCATCCTTGGCGTCAATATGGGCATGTTCTATAAACGCAGAGATTATACTAAGATCGTAGACGGCCGCAACCCCATCGTTGCCCACGAGTTCCTGGGCGATTCCGTTGAGGGCAAGGATGTCTGGATCATTGACGATATGATCTCATCCGGCGACAGCATGATCGATGTTGCCCAGCAGCTGAAGCAGCGGGGCGCCCGGAGGATCTTCGTCATCGTTACCTTCGGTCTCTTCACCAACGGCATGGAGAAATTCGACAAGGCGTACGAGAACGGTACGATTTACCGCCTCGTGACCACCAATCTTACCTATATGCCCGCGGAATTTACAAACAGAGAATACTTTATCCAGTGCGACATGAGCAAGTTCATCTCCTATATTATCGATACGATGAACCACGATGAATCGCTGTCCGAGCTTCTGGATCCCTATAAGAAGATCCAGGCAAAGGTCCATGAATATTGCGAAGAGCAGAAATAGTTGAAATAACCCACTTTACAGAACACCCCGCGTCAGACCAGGACGCGGGGTGTTCTGTTTTTGTTTTATGCTGCTCAGCCTTTCGTACTCATGGATTGATACAGGGGGTACAGAGGCGTCCCCAGGCCGAAGCCTCCGGACACTTCCATGACGCCTCCGGTCACGTAAGATGACATGTCGCTGGCATAGAAAAGTACCGCATTGGCGATATCCTCCGGCTCACCCAGCCGGTTCAGGGGAACCGTCGCCAGAAAAGCCTTTGTAAACTCAGGAGTCATATTCTTAGAGACTGCCTCCGTCGCAATGCAGCCCGGGCACACAGCGTTGGCACGGATACCAGCGCGGGCATTCTGCAGCGCTATGTCTTTCGTGAGGCGAATGACTGCAGACTTGGCAAGGCCGTATGCTTCCCGGGAAAGATCCGGATAGACGCCGCCAACGGATGCGATGTTTACAATGCTCAGACCGCCCTGCTCTTTCATGGCAGCGATCGCTGCCTGAGAGGATTCATAGACACTCTCGATATTTTCTTCCACAATGGCCGCAAAATCCTCAAACTTTGTATTCGCAACATCATAATCACGATCGACCCGCGTTGTGCCGAAATTATTGACCAGGATATTGATTTTTCCTTCTTTATCCACAGCATCCTTCACACAGCCGGCAAATGTGCTGCGGTCAGAAGCATCAAAACGGGTATACCCTGCCTGTCCGCCTTTGGATACGATCTCCTCGATCACGCCCTTTGCCCTTTCCTCATTTCTGGCAGCGATGTATACTTTCGCCCCGTTTTCCGCCAGTTTCAGCGCGCAGGCATGTCCGATGCCCCGGGTCGATGCAGTTACTACAGCAATTTTGTTTTCACAAAGCATAATCCATCCCTCCTGTTCTCTTATCTCACAAATCATCTCTTTTGACAATTATAACACTTTTCAGTGATGTTATGCTAAAATACCATCAGGAGGGATAGTGTCAAGTTGTTAGGGAGTTTTTTGTTGACAATCCTCGGTAGGTATCTTCCTGCATAGGGATTAGCATAGAGGATTTCTT
>OMXT01000098.1 GCA_900315125.1 uncultured Eubacteriales bacterium | reverse complement strand
TTCTATCACAAGAAGGTGGCCTCTATTTTATTCTCTCGGATTATCCTCTTCTCCCTAAAACCTCCACATCTATTTTACACTAACGCGGCGGGGATTCCGGAATATCTCAGGAGCAGCGTTGCCCCTGCCGGCTGAGGTATGTTATTATAGAACAAAGCCAGGTTTGCCCGGCATCCGGGCAATATCATCCAATCAGAGAATAATACCAGTGAGGTGAATAATATGAACAGACAGCTTGCAGAAATTATAGAAAACAGCAATAATATTGTTTTCTTTGGCGGAGCCGGGGTATCAACAGAAAGCGGCATTCCCGACTTCCGTTCGGAAAGCGGGCTCTATCATGCCCGTGAGGTGTATGGTTATGCACCGGAAACGATACTTTCCCATTCATTCTACATGCAGCATCCTGATCTTTTCTTTAAATATTATAAAGAAAACCTGATCCATACAGAGGCGGAGCCCAACGAGGCGCACAAAGCCCTGGCGGAGCTGGAAAAACAGGGAAAGCTGAAGGCAGTCGTCACTCAGAACATCGACGGGCTGCACCAGAAGGCGGGGAGCAGGACCGTATATGAGCTGCACGGAAGCGTGCTCCGCAATAACTGCGAACGCTGCGGAGCGTTTTATGATCTGGACTATATTATGGATCCGGCCCACTGCGCGGACGGGGTCCCTGTCTGCGGCAAGTGCGGCGGCAGGATCAAGCCGGACGTGGTCCTTTACGAGGAGAGCCTTGATGAAGACTGCATCACGGGAGCCGTTAACGCGATTATGAACGCGGACGTGCTCATCGTCGGAGGAACATCCCTTGCGGTATACCCGGCAGCAGGACTCATCAATTATTTCCACGGGAGCCACATGGTGCTGATCAACAGGGACAGCACGCCCTATGACGGCAAGGCGGATCTTGTCATCCACGACTCGATCGGAGAGGTAATGAAGCTGTAATGAATATACTGATCACGAATGACGACGGCATCCGGTCCGGAGGGATCAGCGCGCTGGTCAGGACTTTGTCTCCCAAAGGAAATATTTATGTCTGTGCTCCCTCTGCCCAGCGCAGCGGAGCAAGCCAGTCCATCTCCCTGACCGGACCGATTTATGTTCATCCGGCGGAGGTGCCGGGAGCAGCGGGAGCATTTGCCGTTGACGGAACGCCCGCGGACTGTACCAAGGTCGGCATCCAGTTCTGGGGCGAGCGCGGCATCACATTTGACGCGGTTTACAGCGGTATAAACAAGGGGAGTAACCTGGGCGGGGATACTCTTTATTCAGGAACGGTGGGAGCAGCAATGGAAGGCGCGCTGTTCGGGATCCGGTCGACAGCTGTATCCATAGACAGCCACCAGGCCGAGGATTTCAGTGTGGCAGCGGAACTTGCCGCGGATATTCTGGATTATGTGATGACGGAGACAGAGCCGGAGATGATCCTGAATATCAATGTCCCCTATATCCCAAGGGAGCAGATAAAGGGGATCCGTTATACGAGACTGGGCGAAAGATACTACGAAGATGCCTTTCAGCCTGTTGAAGGCGGAGGATATATGCTGCAGGGAGAACCCGGGAGCATGGACGATCCGGACATGCTGTACGATTGCACAGCTGTACAGAACGGTTATGTGTCGATCACGCCCATGGGATATGATTATACTAGGATGGACTGTCTGGACCGCGTGGCAGAATGCGGGCTGCAGATCAGAAAAGGAGAATAACGGAATTATATGGATGTATTTAAGCACTGTCTGGAGAAGCTGAAGCCGGAGGATATCGAGACTCTGAACGAATATTTCAGAGGCTATGACTACAGGGGAGCGAGTTATACGTTCCTGGCCAACTATATCTGGAAGGACAGCTATTCCATGTGCTGGGAGCGTATTGACGAATATCTTCTCATGGCAGGACAGGTCGGCGAACCGGGAGAGGTAGAAGAGACAGAGGCGATCCTGGCCATGCCCCTGACGAGGACCGGTACTTATGACGTACAGAAGCTGAGAAAAGTCGTATTGGAAACAAAGCGCCGTTTTGATGAGATGGGCGTGGTTTTCCGCATGGTGAATATCCCGGGGCACATGGTCCATTTGCTGAAGGAGGCGTTCCCGGACGAATTTGACTTTGTTCACGAAAGAGATTACGACGAATATGTATATGAGAAGGACAAGCTCATGTACCTCAGCGGCCGTGCTCTCCATAAGAAGAAGAACCATCTGAACTATTTCTACAGGACCTATCATTACGAAGTGAAGGAACTGACTGCCGACATGGAACCGCAGATCATGGATCTGGTGAACCGGGTCCGGGAAGTCCGGTCTTATACACAGGAGGAAGAGGATTCTCTGACGGCGGAAAAGAAGGCGATCCGGCGGATCCTTGCCCATCTTGAGGAAGAAAATGTGTATTCTGTGGGTATATTTATTCATGGGCAGCTGGAGGCGTTCGCCATCGGTGAGCGGCTGAACGAGGATACGGCAGTGGAGCATTTTGAGAAAGCCAATGATTCTATCCGTGGCCTTTACCAGGCGATCTGCAGTGAGTACTGCCAGATCCTTCCCGAGGAGATCGTCTATGTGAACAGGGAAGAGGATATGGGTCTGGAGAATCTCCGCCAGGCGAAGGAAGCCCTGCGGCCCCATCACATGGAGGAACGGTATCTCGGGTACCTGAAGAAGGATGAAAAAAAGATCGAGGAACTGGAACAGGAAAATAACTGATATTTCAGGATGTTTTTCACCGTTTTTCTGGATTTTACGCCGGACTGGGAATGTTTGACGAATATCTTAGTATTTACCGGTTGCTTTTTACATTGGGCTGTAGTAAAATGACGGTGACAAAAATTTATCAAGCTTTTGTCGTCATAAAGATAATTTGCCGCAAGGCTTTGTGATTATCAAGGAGGTACACTAAAAATGAAAGAAGTAGTAATTGTAGGCGCTGCAAGAACAGCCATCGGCACATTCGGTGGTTCTCTGAAGGACGTTCCGGCTAAGACTCTCGGCGCGATCTGCATCAAGGGAGCAATCAAGAGAGCTGGTCTGAAACCCGAGGACGTTGAAGAGGTCATCATGGGCGATGTACTGCAGGGTGGACTCGGACAGAACGTTGCAAGACAGATGTCATTAGAGGCTGGTCTTCCCGTTGAGACGCCGGCAATGACAATCAATAAGGTTTGCGGTTCTGGACTGAGAGCAGTTGAGCTTGCAGCGCAGATCATCAAGGCAGGCGACGCTGATATCGTCGTAGCAGGCGGTGCTGAGAACATGTCCGCAGCAGGATACGTTCTGCCGAAGGCTAGATGGGGACAGAGAATGTTCAACGGCCAGATGGTCGATATGATGGTAAACGATGGACTTTGGGACGCTTTCAACAACTATCACATGGGTATCACCGCTGAGAACGTTGCTGAGAAGTGGGGACTGACCAGAGAACAGCTGGATGAGTTCGGATATAAATCTCAGGTTAAGGCTGCCAAGGCTATCGCTGATGGTAAATTCAAGGACGAGATCGTACCGGTACCTGTTCCGCAGAGAAAGGGCGATCCGATCATGTTCGATACAGACGAGCATCCGAGAGCAACCTCTCTGGAGAAGATGGCTAAGCTGAAGCCCGCTTTCAAGAAGGACGGCGGAGTTGTTACAGCAGCTAACGCTTCCGGAATCAATGACTCCGGAGCAGCAGTAGTAGTTATGAGCGCTGACAAGGCAGCTGAGCTGGGTCTGAAGCCGCTGGTTAAGATCGTAAGCTATGCTTCCGCAGGTGTTGATCCTTCCATCATGGGCGTTGGACCTGTTCCTGCAACTCAGAAGGCTCTGGCTAAGGCTGGACTGGAAATTAAGGATCTGGACCTGTATGAGGCTAACGAGGCATTTGCCGCTCAGTCTCTGGCAGTAGGTAAAGAGCTGGGATTCGACGAGGAGAAGCTGAACGTTAACGGCGGAGCTATCGCTCTTGGTCACCCGATCGGAGCTTCCGGCTGCAGAATCCTGATCTCCCTGATCTACGAGATGCAGAAGAGACCTGAGGCTAAGAAGGGCCTGGCTACACTGTGCATCGGCGGCGGCATGGGAACAGCCATGATCGTCGAGAAGTGCTAAAATAGCGTAACCCGGCGAGCGTGTAGCGCGAGTTGTAGGTTCGCTTTATGCCATAAGAACCTAGCCCGGCGAAGAATGAGCCGTTGGCAGGTTCTATGCAAGAACTGCGCGGCTTCAGCCGCAGTGCAGTTCACGCAGAGCGGTCAAATCTCCGAAGGAGATTTGGGCACCGCGGGACGGCAGTAGCGTAACCCGGCGAGCACCGGCAGGTGCGAGACTATGTACTGACTCAGCAGTGAGAACACCTGAGTTTCAAGCCTTGATATAAGACATTCAGACCGACAGTCTGTCCCTCACCCGGATGGACTGTCGGTCTTTCTTTCAGGAATGCCAAAATTAGAAATATATGGGAATACTGCGCTGCGCCGCATTGACGATGCTGCTGCGACGCGAGAGTTGATGGTTTCCGTGGCAGCTTGGGCAGCAGATCCGTGAAAATGTCGAATCTCACTGCAAGCGGATCGTGTCGCCCCGGGATCTGCCGGTTTACGAGGCGATTCAGATGGCAGATCTGTGAGAACTGACGATTTCGCAAGTCGAAGGCCCGCGTCGCCCCGGGATTCAACGTTTTCGGGGCGATACAGACGGCGGATCCGTGAGAACTGACGATCTTGCAAGTTGAAGGCTTGCGTCGCCCCGAGATTCAACGTTTTCGGGGCGATTCAGATGGCGAATCCGTGAGATCTGACAATCTCGCAAGTTAAAGGCTTGCGTCGCCCCGGGATTCAACGGCTTTCGGAGTGATACAGACGGCAGATCCGTGAGATTTGACGCTCTCGAACATTGAATGACTGTGTCGCCCCGGGATCTGCCGCGTTGCCCTGGGACTCACCGGTTTCCGAGGCTGCCCTGGCTAATTGTAACCAGTTGCAGCCAGCAGCACATCAGGTTATGGCAGCGCAGTATTACCGTTTGAAATACAGAGACGGAATTGTTATAATTTATCAAAGCTGTATGGGGCAGAGTTTGTTTGGAAGGCCTGAAAAGTCGAAAACAGGAATAAAAAGGGGCAGAACACAGAGTCCAAAAGGGGGAGAAAATAATCGTATGACAAATAATGAAGGAAGGAAACAGGGACAGGCCAGGGGGACCGGCAGGGCCGGGTGGATCATCCTGATCATCGTTTTGCTGGCGGTTCTGATCGCCGGAGGCGCCGCTATCTGGAAGCAGATGTCCAGGGTCAGCCAGGAGCCGCCGGTCCTGACATTGGAAGGGGAGAACACCGTACAGGTTGCCGACGGGGAAAAATATAAGGAACCGGGTTATCAGGCAGTGGATGCGACGGGCCATGATATAACAGATCAGGTAAAGATCGACATGCCGGACATGAAGGATTACGGGACATATACCATAAAATACAGCGTCGCGGACAAGCAGGGCAATAAGGCTTATTCCCAGCGGACCGTGGAAAGGACCCGTCCCCGCCAGACGAAGGCCGGGCGAGAGAGAGGGCTGATGGTACTGCGGTACAGCGATGTATACGACGGAACCCATGCGCCGGCGCTGGCAGACCGGACGGACGACATGATCGCCAATGAGGTCCTGGACCACGAGATGGCATACTTCGACGAGGAGGACTACTACTTCCCGACATGGACAGAAGTGCGGCAGTATCTCGACGGCAAGATCGACCTGCCCGAGAAGAGCATCCTGCTTACGTTTGACTACGCCACAGACGGTTTCGTGACCTACGGGGCGCCGGTGCTGGAAAAGTATGATGTGAAGGCGACGGTCTTCGCTGTCACGTCCCGGAACGGGGAGAAACTGAAAGACGCGAAATACAAGCATATTGACATACAGTCCGCTACGGACGACCTTTACGATAAGGACCTGACGAAGGTGAGCCAGGACGCGCTGGAGAGCGACCTTCGGGCATCGATCGCGGCGATCGGCAGCCACGATGCCCTGGTTTATCCTGGCGGTCACTATAACGACCAGGCGGAGAAAGCGGCGGAGAACTGCGATTTCAGCGTGGCATTTACGATGAAGGAAGGCATCATCCATCCCGGGGACGATCCCTATGCCCTCAAGCGGACGATCGTGAAGGGGAATATGACAATGTATTCCTTCCAGCGCATGGTGGAGCAGCAGTGAACAAAGCCTTGACCGGCTGCGTGCCGGCATATTGGCTGCCATAACGGTGCTGACCGGCTGCGAGGTGTATCTTTCCGAGGCGCAGGACGAGGTAATGAAATGGAAGATATCAACATACCAGAAAATGTAACACGTGTTCTGGACCGGCTGGAAGAAGAGGGCAGCCAGGCCTTTGTTGTAGGGGGATGCGTGAGAGATTCCCTCATGGGCAGGGAGCCCAGCGACTGGGACGTCTGCACATCCGCCCGGTCGGAGGAGACAGCGGAGGTCTTCCGCGGATACCGGGTGATAGAGACCGGGATGAAACACGGGACAGTCACCGTGCTGTCCGGCGGGGAACCGATAGAAATTACAACATACCGCATAGACGGAACGTACAGCGACGGCCGCCATCCGGACAGCGTGTCCTTTACCGATGACATAACCCTGGACCTGTCGAGGCGGGATTTTACGGTAAATGCCATGGCATACAGCGGCCGCCGCGGGTTGGTTGACCCTTTCGGCGGCCGCCGGGATCTGGCGGATCAGATCATTCGCTGCGTGGGGGATCCGGCTCTCCGGTTCGGAGAAGACGCCCTTCGGATCATGCGGGCCCTTCGCTTTTCTGCTGTGCTTGGTTTTCGGATCGAAGGGGACACGCAGAGAGCGATCCGGGAGCTGGCGAACACCGTTCCAAAGGTGGCCATAGAGCGCATCAATGGAGAGTTCTGCAAACTGATACTTGGGCGGGACGCGGATCGCATAATCCGGGAATACAGAAGTGTTCTGGAAACGGCTTTGGGCGCTGAGTTTTCCGGGACAGCCGGGGACGGGATACTACCGCGGCTCATTGATCTCCCGGAAGATCTGCCCACACGGCTGACGGCGCTGGATCCTGGCGATCTGAAACGCCTTCGGTTTGATAATCATACGGTCCGTCTTGTCCGCGATATGCGCAGCGCCTGCAGAAGAATATCCCAGGAGATTTCCCCGGAGATGCTGCACGCCGGCGGCAGGAATAACGCCCTCCGTATCAGGATGCGGTTCCTGCTCAGAGACTTTGACCAGGCGGCCGTCCGCGGAGCGCTGATCCTTCTCGGTCTGGATAAAGAACAGCCGGGAGAAATCTTCCGCGACATTCTGAAAAAAAACGAATGCTGCAGTCTGAAGCAGATGGCGGTCACTGGACGGGATCTGGACTGTCCTGATGGAAAGACGACAGGGCAGACGCTCCGCAGGCTTCTCGAGATGGTGATACGGGGCGAAGTGCCGAACGAGAAGGAAGCGCTGCTCCATGCGGCATCTCTTTTGAGAACAGAATAACCGGGCGGGAATAATCACAGCCCGATATCCTTGCAAGCGGCGGTCTGCCGTGCTAATATAGAATCCATGAGAAGCAAAAGAAACAGCAGCAATCGAGGTCATGAACATGAACACTACAGCCCGGAACTGATCCGAAGGTATGAGGATCCGGAATATGCCCGGGCTGCAGAAGAATATGAGAGGGAAGCCAGGAGACGCAAGGCACTGGAGAACCAGCAGCGGGCCCGCCAGAGCGGGCAGGAACAGCGTTATGACGCTTCAGACCGCTATGGTTCTTCAGACCGGTACGGTTCTGATGACCGTTCCGGATCCGGCAGATATCAGTCTGATTCCTATCGGTCCAGCCAGTATCAGCACGACCCTTATCCGTCTGACCGCCGGGCGAAGTACGGCGGCGGTACGGGGAAGGCCTATGGCCAGGATCCCTACGGACGGATCTCCGGCGAGCCGCCGAAGCACAGCCGCAGAAACAGCGGCGGATATGCCGGCAGTCACGGGCGCCGCGGCAGCAGCGGCTACGGCGGCGGTTACAGCGGGAACGGCTATGACGGGTACAGTGCAAACGGTTACGGCGGATCCGGCTACGGCAGTCCGGACAGCGGCGGCAGGCGGAGAAGGGGGTCTTCCGGCAAACGGAAGAAGAAACACCATCCGATCCGCAATATCATCCTTCTCGTTATCATTCTTATCATCGCACTTCTGGGATATTTTCTGTCTATTACAGCGCAGCTGGACAAGGTGGATACCAGCGGGTCAGATTTCGCCATATCCAGTCAGGCAGCAGAGAGTCTGACGGATTACCGGAATATCCTGATCCTGGGTTCGGATGCCCGTAAGGACGAGGGCCTGGACGGCAGCCGGACAGACGCCATCATCGTCCTCAGCATCAACCGGAAGACAAACAAGATGAAGATGATTTCCGTAATGAGAGATTCCTATCTGAAATTCCAAGACTCCAGCGGTCAGATGACGCTGGACAAGATCACCCATGCCCATGCTTTCGGCGGGGGAATCAATACGACGGAAGGACTGAACCGCAGTCTGGATCTCAATATTAAGGAATTCCTGATATTCAA
This sequence comes from uncultured Eubacteriales bacterium, assembly GCA_900315125.1. Taxonomy (GTDB): domain Bacteria; phylum Bacillota; class Clostridia; order Peptostreptococcales; family Anaerovoracaceae; genus Aminicella. Next base: position 38,423 of record OMXT01000098.1, on the reverse strand, counting down.
CTGGCAGGCCGTTTCTGACACAGTAGACGCCCTGGACGGCATCACGGTCGATGTGAAGAAAAACGAGATATGGGATCTGAATCACTGGGGACCGGAGACCGCCAGAAATGTGGGCGGAACGTGGCATAAGATCAAACATTCCGGCGAGCAGACACTGGACGGCCCTCAGGCCACTACATACTGCAGGATACGTAAGAATTCCGGCGGCGATACCAGCCGCGGGAACCGTTATAAGATCGTACTGAACGCGGTGATGAAGAAGGCCATGATGCATCCCCTCAAGATGGGTGAGCTGAAGGCAGTCATGCCCCAGATCCGGACCAATATGAGTCAGACGGATTTCCTGACGCTGATGCTGCGGGCGCCCCTGCTCAAGTCGGATAAGAGCATCAGCTGGCCCAAGGATTATTACGGCGGGCTGGTGAACGGAATATGGTACGCAGTCCCCGAGACACTGACCCACAATGTCAAGTGGCTCCACCGCAAGGCATTTGATCAGAGCGGCTATGCGCCGTCTCCCACATGCCGGAAGATCAGCGACGAGATCATTGCGAATACCGGCATCCAGTGAGTGCCGTATTCTGCGCAGTCATGGGCAGGAAAGAAGTCGCAGGCTCACAGCAGACCCTGTAACCGGCCTGTAAGAAACAGGATGCCGATGGCAGACGCGCGGGGTGCGGCGTTACCGAGTCCGGTTTATATGAAGAAAACGATTATGGAGGAATTATGAGCGAGAACATTTCCAGAAATTTTATCGAGGAGATTATCGATAGAGACAATGAAGAGGGCACATACGGAGGAAAGGTCTACACCCGTTTCCCGCCGGAGCCCAACGGCTACCTGCACATAGGCCACGCCAAGTCCATCTGCCTGAACTTCGGCATCGCAAAGGAATACGGCGGCATGACGAATCTGCGGTATGATGATACCAACCCGGTCAAGGAGGACCTGGAATACGTGGATTCCATAGAAGAAGATGTCCGCTGGCTTGGGTTTGAATGGGACAAGCGTCTCTGGGCGTCCGATTACTTCGATACCATGTACAAGGCTGCCGTGGAGTTAATAAACAAAGGCCTGGCTTACGTAGACGACCAGAATGCGGACCAGATCCGGGAGAGCAGAGGAACGCTGACGGAACCGGGCGTGGAAAGTCACTGCAGAAATCAGAGCCCGGAGGAGAACCTGGCTTTGTTTGAGCAGATGCGTGACGGATCATTCGCCGACGGAGAACGGACGCTGCGGGCGAAGATCGACATGGCTTCGCCGAATATGAATATGAGAGATCCCGTCATTTACCGGATCGCTCACACAACCCATCATAATACCGGCGACAAGTGGTGCATCTATCCCATGTACGACTTCGCTCATCCCATAGAGGATGCGATCGAGGGCGTCACTCATTCGATCTGCACACTGGAGTTTGAGGATCACAGACCCCTTTATAACTGGGTCCTGGAGAATGTTGGCTTCTGGCCCAACCCGCCGAAGCAGATCGAGTTTGCCCGTCTGAACCTGACCAATACGGTCATGAGCAAGCGGCTGCTGAAGAAGCTGGTAGATGAGGGCACGGTAGAAGGCTGGGACGATCCCAGAATGCCGACCATCGCAGGCATCCGCCGCAGAGGCTATACGCCGGAGGCTGTAAGGGATTTCTGCGAGCAGATCGGCATCGCCAAATCCAACAGCACCATCGATGTGGCCATGCTGGAGCACTGCGTCAGAAATGACCTGCAGGATAAGCTGGAGAGCCGTCATGTAATAGAGGACCCGATCAAAGTCATTATTACCAATTATCCGGAGGATAAGACGGAGATGATAGAGATCGAGAATAACCGGAATGTGCCGGAGCTTGGGACCCGCCAGATCCCCTTCTCCCGGGAGATCTGGATCGACGGGGCGGACTTTATGGAAGTGCCTGTCAAGAAGTACTTCCGCCTGTTCCCGGGCAACGAGGTCCGCGTCAAGGGCGCCTACTTCATCAAGTGCAATGAGGTGATCAAGAACGAGGACGGCTCCATTAAGGAACTGCACTGCACCTATGATCCGGCCAGCAAGGGCGGAAACAGTCCGGACGGCCGCAAGGTAAAGGGCACGATCCACTTCGTGGACGCGAAAACCGCAGTTAAAATTCTGGTGCGCAATTACGATTATCTCTACATCGACGATGAAGAGGGCAACAAGGTGCTCAATCCTGATTCCGCCCCGGAGAAGTGGTGCTATGCAGAGCCGTCTCTCGGCGAAGCGAAACCAGGCGAGCGGTTCCAGTTCTTCCGCCACGGCTATTATGTGGCGGACAGCAAGCTGACCACGGAGGATCAGAAGGTATTTAATAAGATCGTAGGGCTGAAGAGTTCCTTCAAGCCCGGGAAATAGTAAGAGGACAGAGGCAGCCCTGGCTGGACAATGGCCGGTCAGGGCTTTGTTGTAAATGGAGAAAAAATATGGAAATCAAGGATATTGAGTTAGTACAGCTGCATAAGCATACAGAGGATTACGCGGATAAGGAAATCACCGTCCGGGGATGGGTGAGACAGAACAGAAACTCCAACAAGTTCGGATTCATCTCTCTGAACGACGGAACGTATTTTAAGCCGGTTCAGATCGTGTATGAGAAGGAGAACCTGGAGAACTTCGACGAGATCGCCAAGGCGCCCCTTTCTGCAGGCATCATGGTTCAGGGCACACTGACGCTGACACCGGAGGCGAAGCAGCCCTTCGAGATCCATGCGAAGAGCATTGTCATTGAGGCGGATTCAGAAGGAGATTACCCGCTGCAGAACAAGCGTCATACCATGGAATTCCTGCGGGAGATCGCCCACCTCAGACCCAGGAGCAATACGTTTGCCGCTGTGTTCCGCGTGCGGTCTCTGGTGGCTTACGCGATCCACAAGTTCTTCCAGGAGAGAGGCTTCGTCTACGTGCATACGCCCATCATTACGGGCAGTGACGCAGAGGGCGCCGGCGAAATGTTCCAGGTAACGACTCTGGATCTGAACGATCCTCCTCGTACGGAGGACGGGAAGATCGACTATTCCCAGGACTTCTTCGGAAAGGAGACGAACCTGACCGTATCCGGACAGCTGGAGGCGGAGATCTTCGCATTGGCATTCCGCAACGTCTATACATTCGGGCCCACATTCCGGGCGGAGAATTCCAACACAGCCCGGCACGCTTCCGAGTTCTGGATGATCGAGCCGGAGATCGCCTTCGCGGATCTGAACGACGACATGGAACTGGCGGAAGCCATGGTGAAATATATTATCCGCTACGTGCTGGAGAACGCGCCTGCGGAGATGGAATTCTTTAATAAGTTTATTGACAAAGGCCTGCTCGACCGTCTGAACCACGTGGCGGACTCGGAATTCGAACGGGTGACATATACAAGAGCAGTGGATATCCTGCAGAAGAGCGGAGAGAAGTTCCAGTATCCTGTGGAGTGGGGCATCGATCTGCAGACAGAGCATGAGCGTTACCTGACGGAGAAGGTGTTTAAGAAGCCCATCTTCGTTACAGATTATCCGAAGGACATCAAGGCCTTCTACATGCGCCTGAACGACGATCAGAGGACCGTAGCGGCCTGTGACATGCTCGTACCCGGCGTCGGTGAGATCATCGGCGGATCACAGAGAGAGGAGCGCCTGGACGTGCTTCAGCAGCGCATAGACGAGCTGGGCATGGACATGTCCAATTACTGGTGGTACCTGGATCTCCGCAAATACGGCGGCGTCAAGCATGCGGGATACGGCCTTGGATTTGAGCGCATCATCATGTACATTACAGGCATGAGCAATATCCGCGACGTGCTGCCTTTCCCACGCACTCCCAAGACGGCAGAATTCTAAAATAAAAAGCAATTGTGTGCAACATCCATTTATGTTAGAATATGATTGCTGATTGAATGACAGAAATGTCAATCAAATAAAATATTCTAGGAGGTCTGTCAATGAAGGACTATAAAAGCGATAGTATAAGAAACATAGCGTTGTTAGGTCACGGCGGATGCGGAAAGACCACATTCCTGGAGGCGGCTCTGCTGACAGCAGGGGTAACCAAGAAGATGGGAAGGGTCGAGGACGGAAACACCGTTGGCGACTATGATAAGATGGAGATTGAGAAGGGTTATTCCATAAACACTTCTGTAATTCCAGTAGAGTGGAAGGGCGAGAAGCTGAACTTCATAGATACTCCGGGATATTTTGACTTTATCGGAGAGCCCAGTGCGGCGCTCCGCGCTGCTGACGCAGTCATGATCATGATCGATGCAGGCGCCGGCATCCAGGTAGGAACGGAGAAGGCCTGGTATTACTGCGAGAAGAAGAACGTCCCACGTTTCTTCGTCATCAAGAAGAAGGAAAAGGACGAGTTCGACTTTAATAAGACATTTGCTGAGATGAAGGAAAAGTTCGGCATCAAGCTGGCACCTCTGGCTCTGCCTCTTGATGAGAACGTAGACGATGATCTGATGGAGGCTATTGCTTCTGCAGACGATGATCTGATGGAGAAGTATCTGGAGGGCGAGGAGCTGACACCGGATGAGATCAAGACCGGACTGACCAAGGGCATCCGGGACTGCGACATCGTTCCGGTGCTGACATCTGTGCTGGAGCTGGGCAAGACGGTAGAGACCATTCTTGACGCAGCTGCGGAGTTTACACCTTCACCTCTTGACCATGCCGCATATCCTGCAAAGAACGCCGATGACGAGGACATCGAGGTAGCACTCGATCCGGAGGGCAAGCCTTCTGCATTTGTATTCAAGACCATCGTTGACCCCTTCGTAGGCAAGATTTCCATGCTGAAGGTGATCACGGGCACACTGACGCCGGGCATCGACCTTTATAACAGCCGTTCCGGCAAGGCGGAGCGCCTGGGCAAGATCTTCTATCTGAGAGGAAAAGAACAGATCGAGACCAAGGCAGCGGTAGCCGGAGATATCTGCGCAGTATCCAAACTGCAGTACACGATTTCGGGCGATACACTGAGCCTGAAGGATGAGGCAATCAGCTACGCGCCGCTGGATATCCCCAAGCCCAACTATTTCATCGCTATCGAGGCGGATGACAAGAACGAGGAAGAGAAGATGGCTACCGGTCTCCACCGCCTGAGAGAAGAGGATCCGTCCTTCTCCGTAGAGAGAAACGCGGAAACTCATCAGACACTCCTCGGAGGACAGGGCGACCAGCAGTTGAATATCATTCTGGCCAAACTGAAGGATCAGTTCGGCGTATCGGTACACACCGTGCCCCAGAAGATCGCTTACAGAGAGACCATCAAGGGCAACTCCGATGTACAGGGTAAACACAAGAAACAGTCCGGCGGCGCCGGTCAGTATGGCGACGTCCATATCCGTTTCTCCCCCTCCAAGGAAGACGGACTGGAGTTCTCAGAGGAACTGTTCGGCGGTTCCGTACCGAAGAACTATGTACCGGCGGTTGAGAAGGGACTGCTGGAGTGCATGGACAAGGGTCCTCTGGCAGGCTGCAAGTGCGTAAACATCAAGGCAGTACTGTACGACGGATCCTATCACGAGGTAGACTCCAACGAGGTATCTTTCAAACTGGCGGCTGCGCTGGCATTTAAGAAGGGTATTCCGGCAGCGGATCCCTGCCTGCTCGAGCCGATTATGCATCTGGACATCGTTGTTCCTGATGATTACATGGGCGACGTTATGGGCGACATGAACAAGCGCCGCGGAAAGATCATGGGTATGGAACCCCAGGAAGACGGCGGACAGAAGCTTGTGGCGGAAGCGCCTCAGGCGGAGCTGTTCGACTACTCACTGGCGCTGCGCTCCATGACACAGGGCAGAGGCTCCTTCGATATGAAGTTCGAGCGTTATCAGGAAGTTCCCAAGATGATCGCAGATAAGATCATCGCTGACCATCAGGCAGAGGAAGAGAAGAAATAAACAGCCGGAAGGATTACTGGCTGTATGGAGAGCAGGCGCAGAGGCGCCTGCTCTCCGCATATTTCAGGATGTTAGGGAAAAGAGAGATTATCATATATGGCTAAGAAACCGAAAACAGTATTCGTCTGCCAGGAGTGCGGCTACGAGAGCCCCCGCTGGATGGGGCGATGCATCTGCGGCGCCTGGAACTCCATGGTGGAGGAGAAAATCATAGATACACCGGAAAATGACAGCAGGCGCAGGGGATCCGCTGTTTCCTCCGCTCCCGGCGGATCGGGCAGGAGCGGCGGCAGGCCCGGCATGCTGAAGAAGGTGGGTTCCGCGGAACGGGACCGGATCGATACGGGAATCGGCGAGCTGAACCGGGTGCTTGGAGGCGGTCTCGTCCAGGGATCCCTTGTGCTGATCAGCGGCGAGCCGGGCATCGGAAAGTCCACGCTCATCATTCAGGCGGCGGAAAACATCGCCCGGACCTGCGGTCCGGTGCTCTATGTATCCGGCGAGGAATCGGAGGAGCAGATCAAGATGCGGGCAGACCGGGTCTGCCCGGAGATCAGCGACGATCTTTATGTGCTGTCTGAGACGAATATGGAGAATGCTGTGGCGGCTGTGGAGTCTGTTAAGCCACGCTTCCTGATCATAGATTCCATACAGACCATGTACACCCAGGAACTGGATTCGGTACCCGGCAGCGTTTCACAGGTCCGGGCATGCGGAAACATGCTCATGCGCATCGGGAAATCCGATAATATTCCCATATTTATCGTAGCCCATGTGACGAAGAGCGGGGAACTGGCAGGTCCTAAGATCGTGGAGCATCTGGTGGACTGCGTGCTTCACTTCAGCGGGGAGAGAGATCATGAGGTCCGGATCCTGCGGGCATATAAGAACCGGTTCGGAACGACCAGCGAGATCGGCGCTTTCCATATGGAAGAAGGGGGTCTGGCGGAGATCCGCAATCTTTCTGGCAGTTTTCTGGAGAGCACAGGGCCGGGGACAGAAGGGTCGGTAATCACAGCGGTCTATGAAGGCAGCCGTCCGGTATTTCTGGAGATTCAGGCGCTGGCGTCTCAGGCGAATGTGGGATTCGCCCGGCGGACGTCGGTAGGCGTGGATTACCAGAGACTGAGCATGATCCTGGCTGTTCTGGAAAAGAAACAGGGTATGAACCTCAGCAATCAGGACGTCTACGTGAACATCGTAGGCGGACTCCGTCCGGACAGCACATCTGTAGATCTGGCCGTAGCTCTGGCTGTTTATTCCTCACTGCGGGGCATCGTCTGTCCCCGGCGGATCGTCGCCGTAGGCGAGGTGGGACTGACCGGGGAGCTGCGCTCCATACAGAACGCGGAGAAGATCGCGCTGGAAGCGGGGAGGCTGGGCTATGAGCAGATCATCATGCCCCAGAAAAACGCCGCCGGGATCCGGCGCAAGCCATCCGGAATAGAAGTGATCGGAGTACGGACGCTGTCAGAGGCCGTGGCGAAGTTCCGGGGCGAATGACACCGGACTGTAAATAATACAGAGCACGAAAAAAGAGGACGTCCCGTAAGGTATTTCGGCCTTTTGGGACAGTCCTCTTTCTGCTTCATGTCAGTGATTCTACGTCAGCGTGTCTTCTCCAGCGGGAGTTCAAACCAGAAGGTGCTGCCTTTACCAAGCTGGGACTCCACGTCGAAGTCTGCCCGGTGCATGGCCAGGATCTCCTTAACGATGGAGAGGCCCAGACCGCTGCCGTCCGTGGGGCGGACGTGGTGGGTGCTGGATTTATAGTAGCGTTCCCACACGTGAGCGATCTCATCCGGGGCAATGCCCTGTCCGTGATCCGTTACGGAAAAGCGGACGTTCTTTCCTTTTTTCTGGAGGCGGACAAGGATGACTTTGTCCTCGCCGCAGTACTTCACCGCATTGTTTACCAGGTTATTCATCACCTGCTTGATCTTCTGCTCATCCGCGTTTACGATCAGCGGAGGCGGATCGGAGGTGAACTTAATGTGATAGCCCTCGCTCTCGTTCAGTATCCGATAGGAAGCCAGCATAGAATGGGCTGCGTCTTCCAGGTCAAAGGTCGTTTTCTCCAGCTGGATCGTCCGGTTCTGCATCCGGGACAGGTTCAGCATGTCGTTGACCAGCACGTTCAGCCGGTCCGCTTCTTCTATGATGACCTGGAGATGGGCGTTCCTCTTTGCCGGGTTCTCACCGGAAATATCCCGGATCATTTCCGCGTAGGACTTGACCATGGTCAGAGGCGTCCGCAGATCGTGGGATACGTTGGCGATCAGATCCTTCTGGTACATGTCCGTCTTGGCCAGCTCCGTTTCCGCCTGGGTCAGTGTCTTGGCCAGCTCGTCGATCTCTGAGTAGTGACCGCCCCGGAACTTCACGTTATAATCCCCTTTTCCCATCTGAGCCGCCGCCGCGGTGATGGCCTTCAGCGGGCGGGAGATCCTCGTGGAGAAGATCAGGGACAAAGCCATGGCCAGCAGTATGGATATGATGGTGATATACATCAGCTGGTTCCTAAGTATGGATACGGTGGACCGCACCGGATAGAGAGGGGAGAAGATGAACAGGGTGCTGGGATCTTCCTGGCCCAGCTGGCAGGCGAACTCCAGCATGCGGTTTTTCCCGTTCTGTGAGCTGATATTGGTCACACTGTCAAACTTGCTCTCCTGCAGACGGGCATACAGCATGACGATATCTGTATAATACCGCTGATAGGCCACAGGCGTCTGCCGGTCCACGCCGTTCTCCGAGCTGATGGTAAAATTCCCCTTGCTGTCCATGACCATAATGGTAAGATCGTTGGACTGGGAGACATTTTTGACATTTTCGTAAAGATCCTCATACTCGTATCCGCTGGAGGCAAAGGAGCTGCGGATCTGGTTGGCGATCTTGCTGGTCTCGGAGATCTTCATCTGCTCATAATATGTATTGAGAAAGAAGATCTGCAGGAACCAGATCAGCGCCAGAAGGATCACAGCGAAGATAATGAAAATGCAAAACAGTTTGAACCTTATGCTGTGGACGTGGGGCATATGGAGTTTTCGCTCTGATCTGGACTGCTCGTTTGCATTCTGCTCCCGGGCAGCCTGTTCCTGTGCAGCCTGCTCCTGGTCTTCCAAAACGGCGATCGCTGCGGTATCCTGATTATTCATCGGCTTCAAATTTATATCCTACTCCCCGCAGCGTCACGATCATATCCCGGTAGGGACCCAGTGCGTTGCGCAGGTTCTTTATGTGAGTGTCAATGGTACGGTCATCACCGAAGAAATCATAGCCCCAGATGTCAGACAGGAGTTTATCCCTCGACAGGGCGATGTTTCGGTTCTCAATGAGATAGAACAGCAGGTCGTATTCTTTCGGCGTCAGTTCAACCCTTGTGCCGTCCACAGAAACGGTCCGGGCTGCGATGTTGATCTCCAGACCCTTAAATTTCAGCACGTCCGACTTGTTCTGGGTGCTGGCATTCCGCCGCTGAATGATGACGTTGACCCGCGCCATCAGTTCCTTGGGGCTGAAGGGCTTGACGACGTAATCGTCTATGCCCAGCTCAAATCCGAAGAGCTTGTCGTACTCTTCACCCCGGGCAGAGAGCATGATGATGGGGATGTCCTTGATCTTCTTGATCTCCTTGCAGGTGGAAAATCCGTCAAGCTTGGGCATCATGATGTCCAGGATGATCAGGTCGTAGTCATTCAGCTTGCACAGGCCCACCGCAGTCATGCCGTCGCCGGCTTCTGTTACTTCATATCCGTTGAATTCCGCGTATTCTCTTATGACCTCACGGATCTTGGGTTCATCGTCGACAACAAGTAATTTATACATATCAGTTCCTCCCGAATCGGTGTATGACCTATTTAAAATCTACACGAATTATGTGATTAAAGCATGAATCTGCTGTATTGATTTTATCACAAAATCCTGACCGGCGGAACCCCGGTGAGTACGGCAGGCACGTCTGCTTCTGGAAGGTTCTGTAATTTTGCAAAATCATGCTGAAATATGAATATCACTTGATTACTTTTTGTCAGGATTAGTGTATAATGAATAATCATCGGACGTGACGAACGAGGCGGAGATCCGCCTGTGTATGTATGCCAGATAAGGAGAATATAATGATACAGAAACTGACAGACGCAATCGTTTACGTAGGCGTAAACGATCATGACGTAGACCTTTTTGAAGGTCAGTATGTCGTACCGAATGGCATGGCTTATAATTCCTACGTGATCCTGGACAGTAAGATCGCTGTTATGGACACGGTAGCAGAGAGCAAGACCGGGGAATGGCTGGGCAATATCGCAGCATTGCTGCAGCAGGAGCGGCCTGCAGCAGTCAAGGCTCCTTTCTCGGATCTCTTCGCTGATTTCCTGAACCAGTCGCCGGGTTCCTTCGGAACGCCGGGCGGACAGCCGGATTACCTGGTGGTCCAGCACATGGAACCGGATCACTCGGCGTCCATCCAGGCATTCTGTGAGAAATACCCGGATACGACAGTCGTGGCGAATGAACAGATCTTTACGATGATCGGCCAGTTCTTCCCCACGCTGGAGATCAAGAATAAGCTGACTGTAAATGAGGGAGACAGCCTGTCTCTTGGCAGCCATGTGCTGAACTTCGTCTTTGCGCCCATGGTCCACTGGCCAGAGGTCATGATGACCTATGAATCGACCGACAAGGCTTTGTTCTCCGCAGACGGATTCGGAAAATTCGGAGCCCTGGACGTTGACGAGGAGTGGGACTGCGAAGCGCGCCGCTACTATATCGGCATCGTAGGCAAGTACGGACAGCCGGTGCAGGATGTACTGAAGAAGGCGTCCGGCCTGGATATCCGCATGATCTGCCCGCTGCACGGACCTGTGCTCACAGAGAATCTGGGACATTACCTGGGACTCTACGATACATGGAGCAGCTACCGTCCGGAATCCCAGGGCACGGTGATCTGCTACACATCTGTATACGGTCATACCAAGGACGCGGTGATGAAGCTGCGCGATGCGCTGATTCAGAGAGGCGTTCCGGAAGTGCCCGTCCACGACCTGGCTAGAGACGATATGGCAGAGGCGGTAGAAGATGCATTCCGCTACGATACGCTGGTTCTCGCGACGACCACATATAACGGAGAGATCTTCCCCTTCATGAGAGATTATATCGATCATCTGACGGAGAGGAACTTCCAGAACAGAAGAGTTGCCCTGATCGAGAACGGAACATGGGCGCCGGCAGCCAATGCCATCATGAAGGGCAAGTTCGCCGGCTGTGATAAGATTCGCTTCGCTAAGAATAACGTGACCATCAAGTCCGCTCTGAACGACCAGACCACAGAGAAGCTGATGGCTCTGGCAGATGAGCTGGCGCTGGGCTACGGCATGCTCCCCCAGACCGGAGCACCGGCAGTGGAGCAGGCAGCTCTGTTCAAGATCGGCTACGGTCTCTATGTCGTTACATGCAATGACGGCGTCAGGGACAACGGACTTATCGTCAATACAGTTTCTCAGGTCAGCGATAACCCGAACCGCATTGCCGTCAACATCAACAAGAAGAATTACTCCTGCGACGTGATCCGCAGGACCGGTTATCTGAATGTCTGCACATTGAACGAGGATGTGCCTTTCAGCGTATTCCAGCGGTTCGGATTCCAGTCCGGCAGAGATGCCAACAAGTTCGAGGGCTTTGAGTACTGCGCGAGATCTGCCAACGGTCTGCCTTACCTGACCCGTTATGCCAACGGATTCATGTCTCTGAAGGTAACTGGAACCGTAGATATGGGCACCCACTGGATGTTCATCTGCGAGGTGACTCAGTCTGCTGTTCTCAACACGGTTCCGACCGTTACATATAACTACTATCAGGCGAACATCAAGCCGCAGCCTGAGAAGAAGGTCAAGGGCTGGGTATGCAGCGTCTGCGGATATGTTTATGAAGGCGAGGAGCTGCCTCCTGACTTCATCTGCCCGCTGTGCAAGCACGGAGCCGCAGATTTCGTCAAGATGGGCTGATCTGATATGAAAAACGATAGAATATTACTGAACGCGGGAGCCTGCTCCCGCGTTCTGGAGTTTGCACTGTCTGGCGTCTTGAGCGTCGTGACAACGGATGGGCAGCTGGAGACGATGGTGACGGGGTTTGCGTATTCCGACGGGAAGATCGGATTCTGGAACGATGATCGGGAGCTGGTTCGGCGGCTCGTTGAGAATGCCTGCACTGCATGTTTTACCGCCATGGATGAGGAACGCCCCAGGTCTGGCGAGTTTCGGATCGATCGGCGGGTCGTGCAGGCAAGAGGTCGTCTTGCGCTTGCTGCGGACCTGGGTCCGGAAGCGGAAGACCGGATTCTGGAGCACCTGTGCCGCAAATATGCTCCGGGCAGGAGAAAGCAGTATCCGGCTGCGATCCGCGAGAAGAAAAAGAATGGATCCGTGTTCTGTCTTTTGGTGAATGAGTTAACGGGCTCAGAATCGGCAGCGCTGGCAGAGGAGCGGGTCTCCCGGCAGAGCGCCGCGCAGCGGCGCCGGGAGAAGGCAGAGGCGTCGGCGGAGCATGCCAGACTTGTATCTGTGCCGGCTACGGTTACGTACCGCCTGGTAAGCCGGGAAGAAAAAGAGCAGGTCTGGGAATATGCTCCTGACACGCAGCCTGCCGGCGCTCCCGGACGGATCGTCATGAGCGAAGACCGCCGCATGTTTACCGAGAACGTTTTCTACGTGGAGCAGCCTGCGGAGTATGAGCTTTATGTTCAGGTCAGCAGGGAAGAACTGGCTGCGGAGCGCGAACGGGCGAATGAAGCAAGGGTTGCAGAGGGCCTTCCGCCCTTTACAGAGAAGCAGTATCCCGTTCCCCGGTCCGGTGCGGCATATTACAAGTATGCAAGCATCGTGATGGAAGATATCCAGAACCTGATAGCGGAAAAGGAACTGCCCGCTGGTCGGATCCTGGAAAATAAAGATGTGTGATTTATTGAACTGCTGAATTGGCCGCCTCGGATGGGCGGTCTTTTTCTTTGTGAGATCTTCAGCGGTGGAACGCGTGCGCTGTTCTGGGTCTACCCGAGCGCCCTCAGTGGCAGCAGGTTGTCTACCCGCAGGCGACTTCGTGAGCAGGGTAGACCTTATTTTACCATTATAGGTCTACCCGAGCACTCCCAGTAGCGGAGGGTTATCTACCCCCCGGCTATTACAAGGGCAGGGTAGAGTATTTTACTGTTCTGGATCTACCCTAGCGCTCTCAGTGGCAGGTGGTTGTCTACCCGCGGGTGATTTCGTGAGCAGGGTAGACCCTGTTTTACCATTTTAGGTCTACCCGAGCGCTCTCAGCGGCGGATGGTTATCTACCCACGAGTCATTACATGGGCAGGGTAGAGTGTTTTACTGTACTGGATCTGCCTGGGTCATCTCGAATAATAATTTGCAAGATAAAAAAGGACCGCTCTGCTTAGTAAGGCGATCCTTTATCTTTATTAATTTCTAATAATGCTCAATATTGATTAGAATTTATGCGCCAGCCTGCGGACGCGCTCCGGTCCGTCGGTGTTCAGCACATCGCCGGGCTCGTTGACTGTTGTGATCAGCACGTTGCCCACGTTGTTCCAGTGAAGGATGTGGAATATCCGCTGGAATGTATAGAATGTTCCCATAAACGCGCTGCCTTTGCGGAGACCGCAGACGGATACCAATGCACATTTCTTTCCGGAAAGATCTTTACCAGTGTGGAAGAAACAGTAGCATTTATCCATGACTGCCTTCAAAGGAGCGGGTATGCCGAACCAGTAGAGGGGCATGATGTAGACGATGCCGTCCGCCTTCTCCAGCTGCTGGGCGAAGGCATTAAAGTCATCGTCAAAGCTGCAGGGCTTTCCGCTGGCGAAGCAGGTCAGGCAGGCGTGGCATGGTCCCACCTTCATGTCGGCGGCGTCAAAACGAATGACGTTCTTGCCGCATTTCTTCAGTTCCTGGATCATCTGATCCGCGAGTATGGCGCAGTTGCCCTTCTTCCGGGGACTCCCGGTCAGTACGATGACTGTCTCCTGTCTGCTGTCTGTCATTATATTCCTTCCTGTCTTATTCGCTGATACAGCGGCTAGTATCATCTTGCACCGTCATTTTACCATAAACAGATCAAAAGCAACAGATGCAAGTATCAAGTATACAGAAGTTACATGTTTTTAACGTTCAGAGCAATTGACTTCAGGAGCTGGATTTACTATAATTATCTATATATAGGCATATATTCATGAATATTCAGAGCAGCGTATTTTCATGAAGGCAAGAATCCCATCAGTAGGCGTCAGCATCATCGGAGCAGAACGTGGGAGCAGGTATGGGAGCACAATATGGACCAGAGAATCGACGTAAACCAGTTTTATCAGGGTCTGGATGAGTTTTTCGCAAAGAGCGATACCAGGCACGCCATGGAATATATGGAGTCCTGGCTTGCGGAAGCGGAGAAACTGCAGGACATATACGGACAGATCTCTGTTCTAAACGAACTGGGAGCCCTGTGCCGCGCCATGGGCCTGACGGACCGGGCTACAGCTTATTATCTCCGGGCCAAACAGTACATGAAGGACCTGAACCTGGAGGGCACCGGGGATTACGCGACGATGCTCATCAATGAGGGAGACGTGTTCGTCAATACCGGAGAAGATGAGAAAGCCCTGGCTTTGTTCCAGGAAGCGAAGAAGATCCTTGAGGAATGCGGACTGGGCGGCAGCTATCAGATGGCAGCCCTTTGCAATAATATCAGCATGATCTATCGCAGGACCGGCAGACTGGAGGAGGCGGAGCACGCGCTGGATACGGCGTTCCGCATCATCCGGGGACTGGACGACTGCATCGGCGAGCTGGGAACTACGTATGTAAATCTGGGTGAGCTGCAGGTGAAGCAGAACAAGCTGCGGATGGCGGAAGAGAGCTTTCGGGAGGCCATCCGGATCTATGAGGAGCAGCTGAACGGAGCAGACGTCCACTATTCCATGGCATGTGCGGGGCTGGCCCAGGTGTATTATATCCTGAAGGATTATCCCCAGGCAGAGACATATTACCAGAAGGCGCTGACACTGATCGACCGGGATTTCGGCAGGACTCAGTATTATGATCTGGTACAGAAGAACCTGGATCTGGTCCGGAAGGCAGCAGGGGAACAGAAGTGACGATGAATGGAATGGAACTGTCCCGGGCATATTTCGACGCGTATGGCCGGGATCTGATAGAAAATAAATACGGCGTATGCCAGGGTCAGCTGGCGGCAGGCCTGGTAGGGGAAGGATCGGAGTGCTTCGGCTACGACGATCAGTTTTCCCAGGACCATGATTTCGGGCCCGGGTTCTGTATCTGGATGCCGAAGCACATGTATGACCAGATTGGCGGCGCCATGCAGCAGGATTATGACCGGATGCCACAGGAGTTTATGGGGTACCGCAGGATGGTGACGCCTCAGGCAGGCAAGCGGGTCGGCGTGTTCTGCATCGATGATTTTTACCAGCGGTACATCGGTCTGCCCAGGGAGCCGCGGGACAATATGGAGTGGATGCGGATCCCGGAATCTTTTCTTGCTACGGCAACGAACGGCAGAGTGTTCTGTGACAATCTTGGCGAGTTTACCAGGATCAGAAACTGTCTGGAGAACTTCTATCCGCTGGACGTGCAGAAGAAGAAGCTGGCGGCAAGGGCTGCAGTAATGGCTCAGGCGGGACAGTATAATTATCCGCGGTGCATGCAGCGAGGAGAATACGGCGCGGCGTATCTGGCCTGCGCGGAATTCCTCCGAACGGCTCTTTCTGCAATATATCTGCTGAACGGGAAGTACATGCCCTTTTATAAATGGTCCTTCCGGGGCGCCCGGGAGCTGACGTCTCTGAGAGACGCGGTGGACGAACTGCAGCAGCTGCTGCTGATCCCGGATGACCTGACGAATGGTGGCCGGAAGCAGCAGATGATAGAGGAGATATGTATTAAAATCGGCAGGGAGTTCAATTACCGGGGGCTGACTCGGACGTCGGAGGCGTTCCTGCAGGTCCACGGGGAGGAACTGATGCGGAGCATCAGCGATCCGCGGCTTGCGGGGATGCACATCCTTGCGGATGCAAAATAGATTTATGAGGTATAACAAAGGCCGGTATGGCCGGGAGACGGCCGGTCTTGGCTTTGTTGGAAAGAGGGAGTACTTATGCGAGAGGACATGAAGGTAAAGGAAACACCCAAGGACACGCTGATCAACAGCATCATCGAGACGGAGTGGTTCCTGTTCGACAAGGTGCAGAATGTAAGCGGCCGCTGCGGATGCCAGGATGATGAATGGACATTCTACGTCAACCGCTACAGCCAGTTCAACGCCTGGGGCATGGATACGCTGCGGAGTTACGCGGCGGACCTGGAGACGGCACTGAAGGAGGGCCGCAACCCGATCACAGAAAAGTACGCCTATATGATGGAGACGACAGATCCGGAATATTATCACGATTCGCTGGAGCCTTATCTGCCGGCGATCAGCGAGCGGAAGGCCAAACTGGTGGAGGCGATCACGACGGTCATGGTTTCTCTGGAGCACCAGTTTGAACTGAAGTATCCCAACTTCAGCAGAGGCAGCCGCCCACTGGCAGTAAGCGCTGCAGGAGATGTTTCCACAGCCCTGTATTCTACGGGAGAACTCAAGACATATTCGGAAAACACACTGGCGTTCCTGGCTCAGGACCTGGAAAAGGCGATCAAAGAAGGACGCAGCATCCCGAAGGAGATCCATGAGCGGGTCGTAAAGTTCTATGGATATCAGAACATGGAGGATGCGGAGAGCAAGCTTGGCGCATGAGGCCTGACTGCGGAGACTGGGAAGGTGACATATGAGCGGCGCAGAGAAAGACGTTAAAAAAATGCCGGAAAATGGATCTTATTACACCATAGGGGAAGCCAGTCAGATCACGCATATCTCTAAGAAGACCCTTCGATTTTATGAGAAGATCGGCCTGATCCAGCCGGATTATGTGGATCAGGCGAATGGCTACCGGTATTATTCCCGCCAGACCCTTCTTATGATCCCCATCATCAAGTACTATAAGCAGATGGGGTTCAAGCTGGAAGAGATGAGAGACAATCTGGCGTCGGATTCCTATGCAGGCCATGAAGAGAGTTTTCTGAATAAGATCGGAGAGCTGCGGGCGATGGAACAGGATATCCATGTGGCGCGGCGGTCCGTTTCCGACTGGTATCAGCTGATCGTAGAGGCGAATAATGTGCTGATCAACAATGCGGTGGAAGTATCCGTCAAGTATCAGCCCAGTCTTACTACATGCTATCTGGAGCAGCCGTTCGACAATGATTACCGCGCCGCGATCATTAATATCGACTGGACAAATTACCTGGAAGATATAGGAAATGCCATAACGGGACCAGTGATGCTCTACTTCCCGAATGTAAGGGAAAAGCTGGAGGGTAGGCCGACCACAGCCTGCATCCTTCAGGAAATCCTCCGGTCACCTGGAGAGCATCCGACCATAACCGTAGGAGGCGCCATGATGATCTCCTGCTACCACATCGGCTGCCACGATACGATCGCGAAGACCTATGAGAAGATGTATCGCTGGGCGGATCGCCACGGCTATCAGTGTGCCGATTCCTCTCTGGAGCGGTATGTCACCGATTACTGGACGCTGAATAATGAGGAGCGGTTTGTCACGGAGGTTCTGATTCAGGCCGAACGGTGATATTACAGCAAGGGGTGTCCTAAGGGCATTGTTAATAATAACCATAATTTCTCAAACGTGGCTGGGCGCAGCCCCTGAAGAACGCGGATAATAGCGTTCCGGCAGTGATTTTTCGGGAGTTTGTGAATAAGAAAACAAAGACCTCACCGGACAAATTTTCTGATAAATCATATAGTTTTTTGCTTGACATTCCCCTAAAGGGAATAGCGTATAATTTTAAGGAAGAATAGATTGGGATTGGTATTATCCGTTATTGTCCTGGAGTGATTGAGCCATCGGGGCTCAAGTGCAGTTATTTTTTAATATCTCACCATTTTCTGCGGGTTTAATTATCGGTAAACTGGCAGAAGTCTGAGCAAGGTGAAAGGAGATGCAATGGCAGAAAATGTAGCAAGCGTATCGGCGGGTGCGCTGGAAGCAAAGAAGCAGCAGGAGGCTTCATTCCGCAAGAAAGGTATTTTTATCGCTATTTTATCCGGTTTCCTGTACGGCGGCTATACCGCATTTTTGACAGGCGGTATGGCTACCGGTGTATGGAGCGTATGGTACGGCGCCAATTCAGGATTATCCGCATTCTTCGTTGTTTATGTACTCAGTGCTGTAGGAGCAGCTACCAACGACATCTGTTCCGCTACCTGGTCACTGATCTACGGCGGTATTCTGGGCAGACTGGGTGACTGGGTCAAGACACTGAACACCAAGCCGGGCAGGATCCTGATTCTGGCAGCGTTCATCGGAGGACCTCTGGCATCCACGGCTTATGTAATCGGTCTGCAGATGGCCGGTTCCATCATCGTTCCTATCGCTGCACTGAACGCAGCTATCGGCGCGATCATCGGAAGAGTTGTTTACAAGCAGGTACTGAGCAAGGGTATGATCCTGGGTATCGTCATCTGCTTCTGCGCAGCAGTTCTGATCGGAAGCTCCGGTATGAGCGGCGGCACATTCAACGGTCAGACCCTGATCGGTATCATCGCAGCATTCGGCGCAGCTCTCGGCTGGGGAATCGAAGGAGCTGTAGGTGGCTATGCATGCTGCATGGTTGACACTGAGATCGCTATCATCATCCGTCAGGTAACATCCGGTATCGGAAACGGCGTCATCTTTGTATCCATCCTGTCTCTCATCGGCGGAGACCTGGGCAAGGGACTGTCCCTCGTTGGACAGGCTCTGACTGACGCGCCGTCCATCTGGATGTTCTTCATCGCTGGTGTATTTGCGTCCTTCTCCTTCAAGTTCTGGTATAAGGGCGCGTCCATGTGCGGCGCTGCGCTGGGCATGGGCTGCAACGGAGCCTATGCTTTCTGGGGACCCTTCTGGTGCCTGATCGTATTAGGAGGAATCTTTGGCATGGACGGATACATGATCCCGTGGCAGGGCTGGGTAGGAGCCGTAGTCATGGTATGCGGTATTCTCATCCTCGCTATTTCTCAGGATAAGGCAAGCAAGGAGGCAGCATAATGGCAAAGAGACCACTTTTCTTCGAAGTACTGAAATATTATACGACTGGCAAAGAGGGCAGCCGCAAACAGGTGCAGGACGCGCTCCGCGCTGATTACAGCAATTACAAGGCATTTAAGGATCATGCCATGGACGAGGCACTGGCTACAGCATGCGCCAACGGACTCATCACCGAGGAACGCTATGAGCTGGATGACCAGGGCAAGCTTGTGATCTATTACAAGTCCGATCAGGAGCAGATCGACTTGATCAATAGCTATATTAAGTAATAACTTTACAGGTTCGGGGAACTGGATCATCCGGTTCCCCGGCCGCCTAACCGAAAGGAGAGAGCGAAATGAGGTATTACGCAGATGAAGCTCTGGGTATGCTGGAAACACTCGGCATGGTACCCGCGCTGTACGCCTGTGATAAGATGCTGAAGGCTGCGGAAGTTGAACTGCTTTCTTACGAGAATATCGGATCAACTCTGGTATGCCTCTGGGTCAAGGGAGACGTTGCAGCGGTTAAGGCTTCTATCAAGGCCGGTGCAGAAGCCGCATCGGAGATCGGAGAACTGAAAGCCACATGCGTCATTCCCCGTCCTATTCGCCCGATTGGCGATATCGTTTCAATTTATGACATTGATGAACAGTAAAGAGTAAGGAGGAAGCTATGACGTCACAGGCAATAGGCATGATAGAAACGTTTGGCAATGTTTTCGTCATTAATGCCGGCGATGCTATGTGCAAGGCTGCGGAAGTTGAACTGATCGGCTACGAGAATACCGCTTCCGGTTATATCTCCGTCATCGTACAGGGAGATGTATCTGCCTGCAGAACGGCAGTGGATGCCGGCGTGGCAGCAGTTCACGAGATGGGAGCAGAAATCTACAGTTCCTGTGTTATTGCAAGGCCCCATGAGGATCTATTTAAGATCCTGCAGAAGTATGAGCTTCAGAAGCAGCTCCCCTATGGAGAATGATTCAGTTAAGCACAGGGAGGAAAGGAGAACGGTAAATGTATTTCAGTATTTTAGACCGTGATTTGCTCTCCATCCAAGAAGCCCGTATACTTGCGGAAAATGCCCGGGAAGCGCAGCTGAAGCTGGCCGGGTTCACTCAGGAGCAGTTGGATCTGATCGTAGAGGCTATGGCGAAGTCCATAAGCAGCCATACAAGCGAACTGGCCAGGATGTCCTGCGAGGAAACGGATTACGGCAACTGGCAGGATAAATACATCAAGGACCGGTTCGCCTGCGAATATCTGCCCGCAAGTCTCAGAGGAATGAGATGCGTTGGGATTATCTCGTCGGATCCGGAGAAAAAGATGATGGACATCGGTGTTCCGGTGGGAGTGATCGTCAGTCTCTGCCCGGCAACGAGCCCGGTGTCAACGGCAATTCACAATGCGCTGATCGGGATCAAGGCGGGGAATGCAATCATATTTTCTCCCCACCCCAGAGCCAGAAACACCATTGGCGCGGCTTTGGATATCCTGATCGAGGCGGCGGAGGAAAACGGACTGCCGGAAGGCTGTCTGTCCTATCTCCACAATGTAACCAAAGCAGGTACAGAGGAACTGATGCGGCATGAGGCCGTATCGATGATACTGGATACGGGTGTTCCCGCCATGCTGGATATCGCGTATGATTCTCAGAAGCCGGTCATTTACGGAGGCACCGGAAACGGTCCGGCTTTCATAGAACGGACAGCGGATATTCATCAGGCGGTAATCGATATTATAGCCAGCAAGACCTTTGATAATGGAGTTGCTTCCGCCGCGGAGCAGTCCATCGTCGTGGATGGCCCCATCGACGCCCAGGTGCAGGCAGAGCTCCGTGCCAACGGCGGATACTTCATGACAGAAGAAGAAGCCGATGCGCTTGGGAAGATGTTCTACTATCCCAACGGCAAGGCCAATCCTGAGCTGGCTGGCAAGACCGCGAAGACCCTGGCCAAATGGGCAGGATTTACGGTACCGGATGATACGAAGGTCCTGATCGCCAAGCAGGATTACGTTTCGGTGAAGAACCCCTATTCCAGGGAGAAGCTCTGTCCGGTTCTTGCCTACTATGTAGAAGATGACTGGAGAGATGCCTGCGTCAAGTGCATAGAGCTGATTCTGACGGAGCGGCACGGCCACACGATGGTCATTCACTCCAAGGACCAGGACGTGATCGCACAGTTTGCGCTGAAGAAACCAGTTGCCCGGATGCTGGTCAATACACCGGCTGTATTCGGCAGCATGGGAGCGACGACCAACCTGTTCCCGGCTATGACACTGGGTAGCGCTACGGTTGGTGAGGGCGTCACGTCAGAAAATGTATCGCCTATGAATCTGATCTATGTCCGCAAGGTCGGCTACGGTGTCCGCCGCATCGGTGATATCGGGCTGGGCCAGCCGCAGACAGAGAAAGAGAACACCGCAGGCGGGGCTAACATGGAGGTCCTGCAGCAGCTGCTGCTGGAGGCGATCCGGAGCCTTGATAAGTAGTTAATAATTAGCGCACATAAATCTGCCTCATATATAAACGCGAAGATGCGGGATGTATGAGACGTAGTTGAAAGTTATAGCAGAGTATTCAGGAAGTGAGGTAAGACTTTGGATATTCGTGAATTTTCAAACAAACTTGCAGAAGCCACGAAGAATATGTCTGATCAGGAGAAACAGTCTCTGATGAAGATGTTCGAGTCCGTATCCGGCGAAGTAAAGAACGTTCCCGCCGGCAGCGCGACACCGGCGACCACACCGGCTTCACAGCCGATCGGAGATGACGGCAAAATGCCATATTACTCCAAGTCTGAGCAGGCAACGACTCAGGTAGACGAGGACGGCGTTCCTCTTGGTCCTACCCCGAGAATTGCAAGACTGAAGCAGCTGTTCCTCAAGCAGGTTCCTTCTATTACACTTCACCGTGCTCTCGTTCTGACAGAGGTCATGAAAGAGAACCCGGGAATGCCGAAGATCCTTCTGAGAGCTACCGCGTTCAGAAAGAACTGCCAGACCGCACCCCTCGTTATTCAGCCGGATGAGCTGATTGTCGGCGCACCCTGCGGAGCGCCCCGTGCCGGAGCATTCGCACCGGATATCGCATGGAGATGGCTGAGAGATGAAATTGACACAGTAAGCACCCGTCCTCAGGATCCGTTCTATCTGGCAGAGGAAGACAAGAAGATCCTGAGAGAGGTAATCTTCCCCTATTGGGAAGGGAAATCCCTGGATGAGGCATGCGAGACCCAGTACAGAGAAGCAGGCATGTGGGAACTGTCCGGCGAATCATTCGTATCCGACTGCTCCTATCACGCTACTTCCGGCGGCGGCGACTCCAACCCGGGATATGATGTTATCCTGATGAAGAAGGGCATGAAGGACATTCAGCAGGAAGCCAAGGATCATCTGGCTGAGCTGGACTGGTCCAACCCCGATGATATCGACAAGATCAACTTCTATAAAGCAGCGATTGAGACGACACAGGGCGTTATGGAATATGCTCAGCGCATGTCTGACTACGCTGCACAGCTGGCAGCATCCTGCACAGATCCTCAGAGAAAGGAAGAACTGCTGAGAATCTCTGAAGTTAACCAGAAAGTTCCTGCGAACAAGCCGGAGAACTTCTGGGAGGCAATTCAGGCTGTATTTACGATCCAGTCTCTGCTCCCCATCGAGGAGAACCAGACCGGAATGTCCATCGGCCGTGTTGACCAGTATATGTATCCGTTCTACATGAACGATCTGAAGACCGGAGCACTGACGAACTATCAGGCATTTGAACTGGCATCCTGCATGCTGATCAAGATGTCCGAGCTGATGTGGATCACCGCAGCGGGACAGTCTGAGTTCTTCGCAGGCTATCAGCCCTTCGTCAACATGTGCGTCGGCGGACTGACAAGAGACGGCAGAGACGCTACAAATGAACTGACATACCTGCTGATGGATGCCGTAAGACATACCAAGGTATATCAGCCTTCACTGGCATGCCGTATCAACCAGAAGTCACCGCAGAAGTACATGAAGAAGATCGTAGACGTTGTAAGATCCGGTATGGGATTCCCTGCCTGCCACTTCGACGACTGCCACATCAAGATGATGCTTGCCAAGGGAATCAGCATCGAGGATTCCAGAGACTACTGCCTGATGGGATGCGTAGAGCCCCAGAAATCCGGACGTCTGTATCAGTGGACATCTGTAGCATATACGCAGTGGCCGATCTGCATCGAGCTGGTCCTGAACCACGGTGTTCCTCTCTGGTACGGCAAGCAGGTCTGCCCGGACTTCGGCGACCTCTGCCAGTATAAGACATATGAAGAATTCGATCATGCCGTTAAGGAAATGATCAAGTACGTAACCAAGTGGACCGGCGTTGGTACTGTCATCGCTCAGAGAGTAAATACTGAGCTGGTACCGAAGCCGCTGATGTCCATCATGTTCGAGGGCTGCATGGAAAGCGGTAAGACCGTTGACCAGGGCGGCGCGATGTACAACTATGGTCCTGGCGTTGTATGGTCCGGACTTGCTACATACACTGACGCTATGGCAGCGATCAAGAAGCTGGTATTCGACGATCACAAGTACACGCTGGATCAGCTGAACACAGCACTTGTTGCAGACTTCGAAGGATACGAGCAGGTAAGACAGGATTGCCTGAATGCTCCTAAGTATGGTAATGATGATGACTACGCTGACCTCATTGCTACCGACCTGATCAACTTCACAGAGGTTGAGCACAGGAAGATCAAGACTCTGTATTCACACATGAGTATGGGTACACTGTCCATCTCCAACAACACACCGTTTGGTATGATGACCGGAGCTTCCGCTGGCGGACGTAAGGCATGGGTACCTCTGTCCGATGGTATTTCCCCGACACAGGGCGCTGACCATAACGGACCGACGGCAATCATCAAGTCTGTATCCAAGATGGCTAACGATAACATGAACATCGGTCTTGTTCATAACTTCAAGCTGGTATCCGGACTGCTGGATACACCGCAGGGCGAGCAGGGACTGATCACACTGCTGAGAACAGCCTGCCTATACGGTAACGGCGAGATGCAGTTCAACTATGTCGACAACAAGACTCTGATCGAAGCGCAGAAGCATCCGGAAGAGTACAAAGACCTGGTTGTCCGTGTAGCAGGATACAGTGCGTTCTTCACCGAGCTGTGCAAGGATGTACAGGATGAGATTATCAGCAGAACGAACCTGACGCAGTTCTAAGAGCAGCTTAACGGGGGGCTGGAATGAGTGATACGATGCTCGAACGCAAAGCGTTCATATTCAACAAGCAGAAATATAATATGTATGACGGCCCCGGGGTCAGAACTCTGATATTCTTTAAGGGCTGCCCTCTGAGATGCAAGTGGTGCTCTAACCCGGAAGGGCTCCAGAGAAAGTACCAGATCATGCTCAGACCGACGGCCTGTGTAGGCTGCGGGGCATGCACAGAGGTGTGCCCCCAGCACCTGCATACGATCACCTCAGAAGGCGAGCATCTGATCGACCGTGAGAACGACTGTATCGGATGCGGGAAATGTGTGGAAGCATGCTTCTACGGTGCGCTGAAGGTGACAGGAGAGATGGCGCCCATGTCTGAACTGCTCGATTATATCGAGCAGGATCGGATGTTCTATGAACAGTCCGGAGGCGGTGTTACTCTCGGCGGAGGAGAAGTTACTTCTCAGCCGGAGGCAGCGCTGAATCTCCTGCAGGCGTGCAAGCTCGAGGGCTTCCATACTGCTATAGAGACCTGCGGGTTTACCAAGAAGGAAAACATATTGAAATTTGCGGAGTATGTCGATCTGTTCCTGTTCGATATCAAGCACATGGATCCGGAGAAGCATTATGAGCTCACGGGCGTGCGCAATGAGACGATACTGGACAATCTGCAGACACTGCTCAAGCACAGAAACCATGTAAAGGTCAGAATGCCCATGCTGAAGGGAATCAATGACTCCGAGGAAGAGATCCGGGCAGTCATTGAGTTCCTGATGCCGTATAAAGATCTTAAGAACTTTGAGGGCATTGATCTTCTCCCGTACCATAAACTGGGCGTAAATAAATATGTCCAGCTAGGTATGGACTATCCGCTGGGCGACGGAGATCCGAGCCTGAGCGCAGAGGATCTTGACCGAATCGAGGGATGGATCAAGGAGTATGATTTCCCGGTTCAGGTTCTGAAGCATTAGCGAAGGACCGGATCGGCCAGACAGACGCTGCGCAGCGAGGGAAGTTCCGGAGAGCATGACGCCATTCGGCATCATACGGGAATCTCAACTTTATCAGCCCGGGATGAACCGGACTGCAGCAGCGCTGCCGGATCATAGATAATGATCATCAATCAAAATTGCTGTCTGAACTGTATCGAAACATCAGAACATGATATAATAGAGACAGAAGGGACAGTACAGTAAGTTAGAGGAAAGGTAAGGGTTTATGAAATTCATTACAGAACAGAATCTCAGAGATCTGTATAAGCAGAAACCCTTTACAACTTATGAGCTGCCAGACGGATCGAGGCTGACTCCAGGCGGGAGACAGTTCCTCCTTGACCGGGGGATCGATCTTTATGACATGGACAAACCCAAACCGGAACCGGTTCCTCCGAAAGAGGAGCCTGCGCCGGCGGCTGAAGAGGCTGCTCCAGAGGCACCGCCGAAGGAGGAAACGCCTTTCGTCACTGTGATCAGAGGAAGTCACAGTCCGGCGCGAGGAGGAGGAAAAGAGAAATTCTCCCTCGTGCTCAGGACCATAGAGATGGACTTTCTTCTGGCCATGGATCAGGTTTCCGATCATGACATATGTCTGCTGCAGCAGATGACGAATATGTACAGACAGCTGGAACTGATAGGAGCCGCAGCCAAGGAGGGCAGCGCGATACCGGAGCTTTACTGCAAGGCATGCTCCGGCATTAGCAGCGAGAATCATTCTCAGTGCCTCGGCGACTGTTTTGCGATTTCCGACTTCTATATGCAGATGGCAAACCGGCACGTGATATTCACGCTCGGCAAGCTGAGAAGCGAGCTTGAGGAGCTGGCATATGATACTGCAGAGTACCTTGCGGAAGACGCCCAGAAGCAGAATGTGGCGGACGCTCTTTATCAGATCGTCAATGGATTGTCTCAGCTGATCTGTACAGCGGTAGGAGGAAAAGAATGTCTGAGGAACGGCTAACATTTGACTACTGTGAACAGATGGTTTCAGACTTCGAAGAAGTAATAAAACATCCGATCCGCTCCAAGTCTTCCGTATACTATACCGGAGTCGACCTTGGAACAGCGTGTGTAGTCGTAGCAGTTCTGGATGAGAATAAGAGGCCGGTAGCCGGCGCCTATCAGTGGGCTGACGTTGTAAAAGACGGAATGGTCGTTGATTATATCGGTGCCGTGCAGATCGTCAAAAAGTTAAAGCAGAAGGTAGAAGAAGATCTGGGAACTGAGCTGCTGTACGCAGCCGGAGCCATCCCGCCGGGAACGGATACGCTGGATGGCGGAGCGGTAAAGAACGTGATTCAGGGAGCCGGATTTGAAGTAACCAATATGCTGGACGAGGCGAACGCTGCCAATCAGATTCTCCAGATGAAAAACGGCGCTGTTGTCGATATCGGCGGCGGAACGACAGGCATTTCTATTCTGAAGGACGGAGAAGTTGAGTATATTGCAGATGAGCCTACAGGAGGGACCCATTTCTCACTCGTCATTGCGGGTGCATACCGTGAGTCTTTCCAGGAAGCGGAAGAGTTCAAGCGCGACAGCAAGAACCATAAAGAACTGCTTCCTGTAGTCAAGCCTGTAATAGAAAAAGTCGCATCGATCATTAATGAGCATGTAGCAAATTTCCAGGTCGATGAGATTGCACTGGTCGGCGGTACGTGCTGCTTTACCGGGATCGAGGATATCATAGAAAAGAGAACCGGGATCCCGACGCACAAGCCGAAAAATCCGCTGTTCGTTACACCGCTTGGCATAGCCATGAGTTGTAAATCAGAAGAGGTTTGATCCGGAGGCTGAAGTATGGATATCAGAATTATTAAATCACCTTCACAGGGTACGATAGATATCCTCATGCGCAGGAAGGGATCGCTCAAGTCGGTCGTTCCTGAGAATACTGACGCCGTCGGACTGGTTCAGGGCAAGATGATCGAGATGGTCGTCGCGGCAGATATTGCCGAGAAGGCCGTGGGCGTCACCGTAGAGGATATCCGGGGAAGCTGCCCGCAGAATATGATCCTGCTGGCAATTTTCGGAGATACCGCTGCTGTGGAAGATGCGCTGAAACAGATCAAACTTGAGGCAGAACAAGGAAAATATAAATGTTAACAGCGAAAATTGTAGGTAATATCTGGGCCACACGGAAAGCGGAATCGCTGAACGGTTACAAACTGATGCAGGCTGAGATCATCGGCGGCGGAATCGATGAAGGTAAACGGATCATCGTCGTCGACAACATCAGCGGCGGCATCGGCGACCGGGTTGTGATCACCATGGGATCCTCGGCAAGGCGTATGCTTGGCAGTGATGATATCCCGGTGGATGCCGTAGTGGTGGGCATTATCGATGAAGACTGTGAAATCAATTGACGAGGGGGCGAAAGAATGAATCTTCTCGAACAGATAAAAGAGGCCGGAATCATAGGCGCTGGCGGAGCGGGTTTCCCAACCCATGCCAAGCTGAACACCAAGGCTGAATATCTGCTGATGAACGCCGCGGAGTGTGAACCGCTGCTGCGGGTAGACCAGCAGCTGATGGTAAAGTACAGCGATGAGATACTCCAGGGCTTTGCCGCAGCGAAGCAGCAGGTACAGGCTGAGAAGGCGATCATTGGCATCAAGGGCAAGCACGCCGATGTGATAGACCATCTGAGGCAGAGAATTTCCGCTCTCGGTATGGATGGAGTCATAGAGATCGGCATCCTGCCGGATGTATATCCCGCGGGAGATGAGCAGGTGCTTGTATATCAGCTTACAGGAAGAGTTGTCCCGGAGACAGCGATTCCTATCGCCGTTGGCTGCGTAGTCATCAATTCAGAGACCACTCTGAATATTTACAAAGCCATGCAGGGAATTCCGGTAACTGAGAAGTACATAACGCTGGCAGGAGATATTCCTAACAGGATCACTGTAAAAGTACCTGTTGGATCACCGATCCTCGATGTGCTGAAGCTCAGCGGGATCGAAGATTTCCGGGATTACTCCATTATTGACGGCGGTCCGATGATGGGACCGATGCTGGCGGATATCAATGGATTTATAACAAAGAAAAACAAGGGATTCATTATCCTGAAAAAGAATCACGGCCTGGTTCAGAGGAAATCTGTTACGATGGAACAGGCCCGCAGAGTCAACAAGGCGACATGTGAGCAGTGCCGTATGTGCACCGATATGTGCCCGAGATATCTTCTGGGACATAACATCCAGCCTCATAAGACCATGCGGATCATGAACTACGGAATAGAAGACATGGAAGGGATGAAAGCTGCGCAGCTCTGCTGCCAGTGCAACATGTGCGAACTGTTCGCATGCCCTGCAGGTCTTCATCCGAGAATGGCCAATCTGTATTACAAGAATAAGCTGGGTGCAGAGAAAATCAAGTATACTCCGACCAAGACTGAGTTTGAGCCGAGAGCAGCAAGATCTTACAGGCTGGTTCCGAGCAAGAGGCTGATCGCCCGTCTGGGACTGAAGGACTATGATCAGCCTGCTCCCCTGACGGAAGAACCGCTGGTTAATCCGGAGGTGATCCGCATCGTGATGAGAATGCACGTAGGCGCGCCTGCTCAGCCGATAGTCACCGTCGGTCAGGCCGTCCAGGCAGGACAGATGATCGCTAAGATCCCTGATGGAGCTCTTGGAACAGCGATGCATACAAGCATTACAGGAACAGTATCTGAGGTCACAGGCGATTATATCGAGATAAGGAGGAGCTGATATGCAGACAGCAATCGGAATGGTCGAATTTAACAGTATAGCGAGGGGCATATACGCGGCCGATCAGATGGTAAAGATATCAGAGGTTGAGATCGCCACAGCAACCACAACCTGCCCCGGAAAGTACATCGCTATTGTGTACGGAGATGTAGCAGCTGTACAGTCATCCGTAGGAATCGGCGAGAAGACAGCCGGAGAATACTATGTAGACTCCATTGTCATTCCTAATGTGGATAAAGGTGTATTCCCCGCGATCACCGGCGCGACGATGCCATCCAACGGCATCAGAGCACTGGGAATCATGGAATCCTTCTCACTGGCTACGATGATCATCTGCGCGGATGCTATCTTAAAGGCTGCAGAGCTTGAGTCCATAGAGCTGAGACTCGGAAACGGACTGGGCGGCAAAGCATACTTCACTTATACCGGTGATGTAGCAGCAGTCAGATCCGGAACGGATGCCGGTGAGGCGATCGCCAGAGAGAAAGGCCTTCTGGTCAACTCTGAGGTAATTCCTTCGCCGTCACGTCTGCTGGTACCTTCTCTGATGTAACAGCAGAACAGGACTT
The DNA here is from genome assembly GCA_900315125.1 of uncultured Eubacteriales bacterium. Classification (GTDB taxonomy): domain Bacteria; phylum Bacillota; class Clostridia; order Peptostreptococcales; family Anaerovoracaceae; genus Aminicella. The sequence goes on along the minus strand of OMXT01000098.1, from coordinate 8,884 downwards.
TGTTCAAAAAATAGCTTAGTCTATCAGGTAATACAAGAAGTTAACGAAAGGGTGTGAAGAAATGAAAAAGCTGATCTGCTCACGCGATATCGACGCACTGGTAAAGCAGGGTCAGAAAGTGCTGTACGTCGATCCTGACGACACACTGATCACTCCGTCAGCCAGAGACGCTGCCAGCGAGCAGGGAGTCGAGATCCGTGAAGGACAGCCCGAACCGGTTTGCGCAGAGCCTGCTAAATGCGAGGCACCTGCGGCAGCACCGGCACCGGCTCCAGCTCCGGCACCTGCACCGGCTGCAGCGGCAGCACCGGCAGGCAACGCGAGCGGCGACAAGATTTATGAGCTGCTGAAAGCGCTGATCCAGACAGGTAAGCTCGGGGACCTGCTCCAGAGCGCGGGAGCTGATGTTCCCTATATCTCTGAAGGAGATTCCATCGTAAAGCTTGTTCACAGCGATACAGCAAAATGGGAGTATCTGGACACCGGAAATCCGGCAAACAAGGTATACTACAACGAACTGATCGGCGCGGACGATGGATCGGATGTCAATGCCGGATTCATGACCGTTGAGAACTGCTCGTTCCCATGGGATCTGGAGATCCAGGAAATATATTATGTAGTTGAAGGTACCATGACAGTGGAGCACGAAGGAAAGGTCTACACAGGCAACGCAGGCGACTGCTTCTTCTTCCAGAGAGGCGGACACGTAACGTTCGGATCTCCGAATTACTGCAAGGTCTTCTATGCTACGCACTAACAGGAGGTAACTGATGGAAGCACTAGGTATGATAGAAACATACGGACTGATTGCCGCGATCGAAAGTGCTGACGCAATGCTGAAGGCTGCAGAAGTAACCCTTCTGGACTGCAAGCTTGTTAAAGGCGGTATCGTGACAGTTACAGTGACCGGAGAGGTCGGTGCTGCTAAGGCATCTGTTGATGCAGGAGCCGGCGCCGTTCAGAGACTGGGGACCCAGTTCCTCAGATCCGCTCACGTCATTCCGAGGCCTGATAAGACTCTGGGTGACACGGTTACACCGTTTGTTCCTCTGATCGAGAAACAGGCGGAGAAGGATAATGATCCGGATCCTGATCCGGAGCCTGTCCCCCCTGCGGGGGGATCATCTAGCAACTCGAACATAAGCCCGGATCCGGAGCTTGCTGAGCAGAGGGAAGAGGCCGCTAAGGCTGTAACGGCAACGGAACCTGCTGAAAGCGCAAAGGAAACGGAAGCGGCTGAATCTAAGCCGGAGACAGTGGCAGAGTCTGCTGTCGCAGAAGTTAAAGTAACAGGTAAGGCAGCCGCTGAAGTGCATAAGGAAACGGTAGACGAGTGGGTGGAATCCAAGGGCGTTGACGCAACGATCGAACTCATCTCCAAGTGCCGTGTAGACAAACTCAGGAATCTGGCAAGAGAATATTCGGATTTCGGCATCACCGGAAGAGTGATCTCCAAGACGAATAAGACGGGTCTGATCGACGAGTTCCGCAAGTACTACAGCAAGTAAAGCAGTTCGGCCCCTGAGGCGGAACATGCACCGAAAACGATATTGCAACAACGAAAGAGAGGTGCAACCGAATGGATAACATGGATTATGATCTGAGATCTATACAGGAAGCCAGAGACCTTCTTCGCAAGGGACAGGTAGCAACAGAGATCCTGGCTACCTATAATGAGGAGCAGATCGACAGAATCCTGAAAGCAATGGCACAGGCAGCTGAGGAGAACGCAGTGGTTCTGGCTCAGATGGCTCATGAGGAGACAGGATTCGGAACCATCGCCGACAAGGCATATAAGAACCACATGGCTTCTACCATCGAGTACGAAGCAATCAAGGACATGAAGACGATCGGAATCATCGGTGAGGATATTCAGAAGAAGACCATCGATGTAGCGGATCCTGTTGGTCTGATCATGGGAATTTCCCCGTCAACCAACCCCACATCCACAGCGATCTTCAAGTCAATGTGCGCGATCAAGGGACGCAACGCGATCCTGTTCTCGCCCCATCCTTCCGCTGCAAAGTGCACGATCAAGACGATCAACATCCTGGCAGACGCTGCTGTTAAGGCAGGCGCTCCGGAAAACTGCATCGCTACACTGACCATGCCTTCGATTCAGGCATCCAACGAGCTGATGCACAGCAAGGAAGTTAAGCTGATCGTAGCTACAGGCGGTCCTGGAATGGTCAAGGCTGCATACAGTGCAGGAAAACCGGCTATGGGCGTTGGCGCAGGAAACTCTCCCGCATATATCGAGAGAACAGCTGATGTAAAGAAAGCAGTTTCCGACATCATCGCTTCCAAGACATTTGACTATGGTACGATCTGCGCATCTGAGCAGTCCGTTATCTGCGAAGAGTGCAACAAGGATGCTGTTATCGCTGAGTTCAAGGCACAGGGCGGCTACTTCATGACAGAAGACGAGACCAAGACGGTCTGCTCCAAACTGTTCAAGCCCGGCACAACTTCCATGAGCGCCAAGTTCGTAGGAAGATCTCCTCAGTACATCGCTGAGAAGTGCGGAATCTCCATTCCGGAAGGAACCAAGGTTCTGATCGGAGCACAGGGAGGCGTTGGACCGGAGTATCCGCTGTCCTATGAGAAGCTGACTACAGTACTGGCATTCTACGTAGTAAAAGACTGGCACGAGGCATGCGAGCTGAGCATTTCCCTGCTGCAGCACGGCATCGGCCACACAATGAACATTCATACAAATGACAGAAATATCGTAAGAGAGTTCTCCAGAAAACCGGCTTCCAGAATCCTGGTCAACACCGGCGGAAGCATGGGCGGAACCGGCGGCTCCACAGGACTGTTCCCGTCCTTTACACTGGGCTGCGGAACATACGGCGGCAGCTCCATTTCTGAGAACCTGAGCCCGATGAACCTGATCAACATCAAGAAGGTCGCTTACGGAATCAAAGAGCCCACGACTATGGTACAGGATGACCCGACATTCAATCATCCTGAACTGGCGAGCATTCCGGGCGCTTACGGCAACCATCCGCCAGTTGGAGCAGCTGCAGCACCGGCTTATGCAGGCGCGGCACAGATCCCTGTACAGGGCGTAACAGCAGGCGGCGGAGCATGCACATCCGGCAACTGCCCTGACGCATTTGCAAACGGAACAGCAAGCCCCATCGGCTACAGCGCAGGCTGCAACTGCTGCACTCCTAACACAGGAAATCCTGTAGGAGACGGCGAGATCGACCAGAAGCAGCTGCAGAACATCATTGATTCTCTGGCTGCGGCGTTAAGAGGTGAATGATAATGGCAAACGAAAATTATGAACAGGTCCTGAATCTCCTTCTGGAAGCCATCAACTCCGGTAAGAACGGCGGCGCTCCGGCAGGGATTCCGGTAGGTGTATCCAACCACCACATTCATCTGTCTCAGGCTGACCAGGATAAACTGTTCGGACCTGGGTATCAGCTGACATCGATCAAGGATCTGTCACAACCGGGACAGTTCGCCTGCAAGGAGACGGTAACGATCGTAGGGCCGAAGGGCGCTATCGAAAAGATCCGTGTCCTGGGTCCTGTCCGCAAGCAGACACAGGTCGAGATACTGGCAGGCGACGGATTCAAGCTGGGCGTTAAGGCTCCGGCAAGACTGTCCGGCGATCTGGCAGGAACACCGGGAATCACCATCGTAGGTCCTAAAGGATCGGTACAGATTCCGGAAGGTGTCATCGTCGCTCAGCGTCACGTTCACATGCTTCCTCAGGAAGCAGCGCAGTACGGGGTTAAGGATGGAGACATCGTAAGCCTGAAGGTGGACGGACCGAGAGGCGGCACACTGGATAACGTTGCGATCAGAGCAACGAGCACATCCGCTCTCGAGTGCCATGTCGACACAGAAGAAGCAAATGCGTTCGGTATGAGCTCTGCTACGAAAGTCACGATTGTTAAATAAAAATTGATAAAGTTGATAAAGTTCAAATTTAAGATTCCATGGAGGGAAAAGTAATGACTAAGTATGATGCACTGGGAATGATCGAAACTAAAGGACTGGTTGGATCCATCGAGGCTGCCGATGCTATGGTAAAGGCTGCTAACGTATACCTGATCGGTAAAGTACTGGTAGGCGGAGGCCTTGTAACCGTTATGGTAAGAGGAGACGTAGGAGCGGTTAAGGCTGCTACAGACGCTGGTGCAGCTGCTGCCCAGAGAGTTGGCGAGCTGATCTCCGTTCACGTAATTCCGAGACCGCATACAGAAGTTGAGATGATCCTGCCGAACGACAGAGCTGAGAAGTCTGAGTAGTTTCAGCAAGGGAGTGAATACTGATTTAACAAGCCGTGCGAAGTAAGTCAGTAGAATAGCAAGTGACGGGCGGCTTCCGGGCCGCCCGTTCTTCTTAACAGAAATTCTTAATAATGGCGTACGGAAACTTAGCAGAGAGAAAGTGTGAAGTTATGAGCAGAATCCTCATACTGGACGGAAGTCCCAATGCAAAGGGCAACACCAATGCCCTGATCACATGTTTTACAGAAGGCGCCAAATCATCCGGCAATATTGTAAGCAGACTGAATATCCGGGATATGAATATCAATCCCTGCGTAGGATGTCTGGGCGGTGACTCTGCGGCATGTCCCCTGAGCCCCTGCTGCCAGAAGGATGATATGGACCAGATCTACAGAGGGATCGCGGAGAACGACATCGTCGTATTTGCTTCCCCGATCTATTACTGGAATTTCCCTTCCCAGTTCAAGGCGGCCATCGACCGCATGATCGCTATCGTGGAAGGCAATCCGGCGCAGCATATCCTGGCAGGCAAGAAACTGATGCTCCTCATGTGCTGTGAAGAAGCCCACAATAAGAGAAACGAGTCCGGTGTTCAGATCTTCTACCGCAATTTCCTCGAGTATTACGGCATAGAAGGACTGGGCGTCCACGTATTCGGCGGCATGATGGGCGCTGATGATTATAAGAAACATCCGGAAGCGCTGATCGGGTCCTGCCTGCTGGGCGCTATGGTAAAATAACGACGCAGCCATGTATTATTCGATGAAAATCGAACAGAAAGATCCTGTCATGAAGATGATGGACGATCTGATCGCACCTTATGGAAGACCGGATAATTATTCGGAGCTCCTGTCGGCCCTGCGGGAAAAGGTCACGCCGGAGGAAGCAGAGGTATGGTACTGCTACCCGGACTTTTCCTATAATACGGATCCCGTCACACGGGAAGAAGCGGAGAAGAATTTTCCCTTCCAGAGGCGGCGGGAGATGCAGGCATGCTCCGATAGCCTTATAAACAAAGGCATGTTGCTGAAGACCAAAGGTCCCCGGGGCAAAGAGGGATATCAGAGGACATATCTTTTCTATATTATATATGGATATATGTTCGATCCTGATGGATCCCGACTGCAGAAAGAACTCTTCCGCTGGTGGGATTATGTGAGAGAAGGCGGAAGCGCGCAGCTTGTGAAGCAGATACCGCCCTACCGCGTACTGCCCCAGGAAGCGGCGGTGACCGGCGACAGCCGGCACAGTAAGATTCCCATGAATCTGGAGATCCCGGATCAGCGGCGGGTTCTCCCCATGGACAAAGCATCTCGTCTCGTGCGGCAGTGCGATCCCATTGCGGTGACGAAATGCATCTGCCGGATGGAGAGAGATATCCAGGGCGACCGTCCCTGTGATTTCCCGCTGGAGGTATGTATTATTTTTAATGAAGCGGCGAGAGATGCTGTGGATATGGGCGTAGCCCGGTACATCACTGCTGATGAAGCGCTGGACATCATGGGCAAATGCAACGATATGGGTCTCGTTCAGACATTCAGCAATGTGGAGCATCCGCTGGCATGCTGCAACTGCTGCAGCTGCTGCTGTATCTGCCTGCGCTCCATAGAACGGGGCGAGAAGAACGTGCTCCGGGTATCCCGATATCTGGCAGAAGCCGCCAAACCAGGCGAGTGCATTGACTGCGGCAGATGTACAAAGGTATGTCCCATGGGCGCGGTGAAGCTGGACGAAAACGGTCCCCATATAGACGGCAGCCGCTGCATCGGCTGTGGGATCTGCGCAGGCCACTGCCCGAAGGGCGTACTTAAGCTGGATGTTCGGCCCCATGCCCAGAGCAAGCCGGATATCATGAAGGAACAGAGAATTTATATGTAGCAGGAGGAAAGGCGGCCGGTCAGGGCTTTGTTATGGAAAGATGCATGAGACATCGCTGGTAGAATTTACACTGAATGCAGTGGAGAGAAAATGCCTGGAAGTGGGGATCCGGCAAGTCAAAAGCATCACGCTTGTGATCGGCGAATTTCGGGGAGCACTTCCGGATCTGATGCAGGAGGCTTTCCACATCCTGACAAGAAGGCGGCCTGTGTTCTTCGGAGCAAGCCTTGATATAATTGAAAAGGATCTGGTGCTCCGGTGCGGAGCATGCGGCCATGAGTTCCGGACTGAGGATCTTCATGACGTGAGATGCCCCGCATGCGGGAGCAGCAGTTATGTCATAGCTCAGGGTGATGAGCTTTATATCGAATCATTTGAAGGAGAGTAATGCGGAATGAAGATCCATATGGAACAGGAAATTCTGCAGGAAAATGAAGACCAGGCGAGGATGAACCATGAGATGTTCGGCAATACGCTTGTCCTGAATCTCATCGGTTCTCCAGGATGCGGAAAAACAACGATTCTGGAGAAGACCCTTGACGCACTGGCAGGAGAGTTTCGCATCGGAGTGATTGAAGGGGATATTTATACAGCGAAAGACGCGGAACGCATTGAAAAGAAGAATATACCTGTTGTGCAGTGCAATACTGCCGGAGGCTGTCATCTCAGCGCCGGCATCACGGCGAAGGCGGCGGAGGATCTTCCCCTTGCAGATCTGGATATTCTTTTTATAGAAAACGTGGGCAACCTGGTATGCCCGGCGGAATTCGACCTCGGCGAGGATGCAAAAATCGCCGTGCTCAGTACGGTGGAGGGCGATGACAAGCCGGCCAAGTATCCGCTGCTTTTCCAGGAAGCAAAGGCGGTGATCCTCAATAAATGGGATCTGATGCCCTATACGAATTTTGACGGAGACAGTGCGGAGCATGATATATCCGCGCTGAATGGAGATGCTCCCATCATCCGGATGACAGCAGCATCCGGAGAGGGTATAGAGCGGTGGCTTGAGTGGATCAGAGTTCAGGCAGCCGCCAAGAGGGAGCAGGATTCCTGATATAGAATAAGCTATTGCAGAAACAGAAGATGCAGGGTGATCAAATGGACAACACAGAAAACAACAGAGAACAGCTGAGAATCGTTCAGGAAAGTGTCTGCGGCAAGGAAATTACGCTGGCCCATGTGATCGGCGGCCCTCTTCCTATTGTATATCGCAAGCTGGGTCTGAATCCGGAGATCGACTACGGTACATCGGCCATCGGCGTCATGAATATCACGCCGCCGGAATCATCTGTTATCGCGTCGGATATTGCGGTAAAGAGCGGCAACGTCTATCTGGGATTTGCCGACCGCTTCAGCGGCACGCTGATCATCACCGGTGAACTTGCTGAGGTGGAGACCTCTTTCCGGGAGATTCTCCGGTTCTTCAACGAGGATCTCCACTATGTGGTCTGTCCGCTGACCAAGCGGTAAGCCGTCAGGATGTCAGAAGGTGATATTCATGAACGAGTACAACACAGATAACGGGAGCATGGATTCCCTGGCTCAGCGGGTCCGTTCCCGGGAGCAGCTGGAGGACATATTCCGGACGCTGGCCCTGAAGAACGGCGGCAAGGCCAGGGTCAGAGAAATGGCTGTGCCGAACCGGGCGATCATTCTTGCCCATATCATAGGGACGTCAACGGATCCGGTCTATACGAATCTGGCCATAAATATCGGATTCCATGATGAAGATGATCCCACCGGCCGGGCTATTGGGGTGCTTCGCATGAACCCCTGGGAGACTGTGGTGATCGGTGCGGATGTGGCGACGAAGGCAGCCAGTATCGACATCGGATTTATGGACCGGTTCAGCGGCGCTCTGATCATCACCGGAGAGCGGGAGGACGTGGTCACCGCAGTTACCGCCGTCGTGGATTTTTTCAGGGACGAGATGCACTACGACTGCTGCCCCGTCACATGGCGGTGATCCAGGGCAGTTTTGGAAGTTATGAATCATGGCGGATCAGCGCCATGCTGATAGCGCAGAAAGGCAGCGAATGAGAAAACTGATTCTTGCAGGAAGAAGTGAGGCGGGAAAGACGAGCCTGACCCAGGCCCTGAAGGGCGAAGATGTACACTACGTAAAGACCCAGTATACCAAGACCTGGGACATTACCATTGATACCCCCGGCGAATATGCGGAGTCCAAAGAGCATGTGGGGATCGCCCTCGGATGTTTTGCTTTTGACTCCGATGTGATCGGCGTGCTCTGCGCGGCGGACGAGCCCTATAATCTGCAGGAACCGGCGATCCAGGGCGTGGTCAACCGGCCCTGCATCGGCATTATTACCAAGATCGATTCGCCCAAGGCCAACGTGCCCATGGTGCGCCAGTGGCTGGAGGACGCGGGCTGCGGCAAGATCTTCCTCGTAAACAATAAGACGCGGGAAGGCATCGCGGAGCTGTCAGAATATCTGAATCGCCCGCCCAAGCATGTGACGCTTGAGCAGGCTATAGAATATCAGCACCAGGGACTGGAAGACTGGGGCGAAGGCGAATATGACGACTGAGAGCCGGGAGACGGCCGATCGATGAGAGGATCGGGCGTCTCCCGTTTTTCATCTAAAGCCGGGGCTTTGTTCTCCGGGAACAAAGTCCTGACTGCCCGGCGCCCGTCTGTTGTGACGCCATATGAAGGTTAGTGTAAAATAGATGTGGAGGTTTTAGGGAGAAGAGGATAATCCGAGAGAATAAAATAGAGGCCACCTTCTTGTGAT
>OMXT01000063.1 GCA_900315125.1 uncultured Eubacteriales bacterium | reverse complement strand
TTTGGCCAAGTAGTTCAGTTGGTTAGAATGCCAGCCTGTCACGCTGGAGGTCACGAGTTCGAGCCTCGTCTTGGTCGCCAATTTTTAAAAGCTGCAGAAATGTTTTGCATTAAGCAGCAATATGTGATAACATATATACATCGTGGTGGGTGTAGTCAAGTGGTTAAGACACAGGATTGTGATTCCTGCATGCGTGGGTTCGAACCCCACTACCCACCCTTTTATTCAGGGGTATCGCCAAGCGGTAAGGCAATGGATTCTGATTCCATCATGCGCAGGTTCGAATCCTGCTACCCCCGCCAACAAGCCAAGATACGTGTGTGCGTGCCTTGGCTAATTATTCGGCGACATAGCCAAGTGGTAAGGCAGAGGTCTGCAAAACCTTTATCCCCCAGTTCAAATCTGGGTGTCGCCTCCATGATAAAACCGTTGGAAACACTGCGTTCCAGCGGTTTTTCTTTGCGTTGTATATGTTCCTTAATATTGCATTTGCTGTTTATATGGTGACAATTTGGTCACAGATGATACGGATATGAACAAGTATCATCGCTGCGTGCCCAAGAGGATCCCGGCGTAAACACCGGCGATACAGAAAACCACACTTGCTGTTATGTAAATGACAGACAGCAGGGTGCTCCCGCTGTCCAGCAGGTTATAGGATTCCAGGGCAAATGTGGAGAATGTGGTAAACCCGCCGCAGACACCCACCTTCAGAAACAGGATCATCCTAGGGTCCAGGCGGCCCTGGGACTGGCTGATCCCGAAAATCAGCCCGATGAGCAAGGCACCGGCGAAATTGATGATCAGTGTATGCAGGGGAAACTCGCTCCGGTGCAGAAAAGGGATCAAACCCACAAGATATCGAAACACAGCGCCCGCGAATCCGCCTGCGCCTACAGCCATACAGTCAAAAAACATCTGCCCTCCTGAAAATTACGCATCGATCCCGCTGCCTGATGCATCCTGATTTACTTCATCCAGGATCATCTGGAGATCCTCCCGGCATCCGCCGCACTTATTGCCGATGCCTTCTTCCTCGCACAGGGTCTTCAGATCCGTGATCCCGTGCTCCCGGATGAAATCCTCCACTTCGCCCCGCGTTGTATGGCAGCAGAGGCATACTTCATATTCCCGTGAATGTTTATCCATCTGTGATCCTTCCTCCCTTTATATAACAAAGTCCTGACCGGCTGTTTTCCGGCTCGCCTTATATTGTACCATGGAAATGCCGTTTCAGAAACAGAAAGAGAGCGCTCGCCCGGAACGCTCTCCTGATGTATCCTTATTATCTGCTCCTGCGCATCTGCTTAAGCCGCAGCAGCTTCTTCTCTGCGGCGTCAGAACATGCGGCGTCTGCCGTTTTTTCCGGCGCCGGCTTCATGGTGCCGGTCTTTATGGCGCGAACATGCCATGAGAACGCTTCCTCGAGAATGTGGGGCGTCTGAAGCTTGCTCTGCTCGCAGGCTCTGCGGAAGTAGTCCATAAGCATGTCTTTGTAATCCGGGTGGGCACAGTTCTCTATGATCTTAACCGCTCTCTGCTTCGGCGTCAGTCCGCGGAGATCCGCATAGCCCTGCTCCGTCACGATGACCTGTACATCGTGCTCCGTGTGATCAATGTGGGAGCAGAAGGGGACGATGGAGGATAGTTTGCCGTTCTTCGCTGTGGAAACGGTGGAGAAAATGGTGATGCCGCCGTTTCTGGAGAAGTCGCCGCTGCCGCCGATCCCGTTCATCATGCCGCTGCCGTTTACGTGAGTGGAGTTGACATTGCCGTAGATATCGCATTCCAGCGCGGTATTCATGGCGATGACGCCCAGGCGCCGAATCACTTCCGGGTTGTTGCTGATGTCTTCCGGACGGAATATGAGTTTGCCCTTGTAGAGGTCACATTCCTTATCAAAACGCTCCTTCATCTCCGGAGAAGGGGTTATCGCTGTTGTGGAAGCGCAGGTAACCTTACCGGCCTTGATCAGTTCCAGCATGGAATCCTGGACAACTTCCGTGAAGCATGTAAGATCGTGGAATTCTGAATCTTTCAGTCCGTAGAGGACGGCATTGGCAACGCTGCCTACGCCGGACTGGATGGGCAGGAGAGTGTCGGTCAGGCGTCCCGCCTTAACCTCGCCGTTGAGGAAATCTATGATGTTGTCCGCGATCTTCTGAGAATCCTCGCTTATAGCGCCCAGCGGTCTCAGGCCATCCTGGATATCTGTGATGACGATGGCGCAGATCTTATCCCATCCGCATTCCATATAGGGCTTGCCGATTCGGTCGCTGGGGCTCTCAATATCTATGGGTTTGCGGTGAGGCGGGTTGTCGAGGATGATGCAGTCGTGCATACCCTCCAGGCCCATGGGCTGCAGTGTATTCAGCTCTACAATCACTTTATCTGCCTGGCGGATAAAGGAAGGTGTGTTGCCCACAGATGTTGTGGGGACGATAGATCCGTCCTCGTTTATTGCCAGGGCCTCTACGATGGCGATGTCGATCTTCGGAAGGATCCCGTAATTGACGTACTGGGCTGACTGGGAG
>OMXT01000093.1 GCA_900315125.1 uncultured Eubacteriales bacterium | reverse complement strand
CCGCTTGCAACTTTCTCCAATTTGGAGATGCAACATTCTCCAAAAATTACTTGCAACTTTCTGGAAAAAGTACTTGCAAAAAACAGGGTGGATGTTCCAGTTCAGAGGAGGGATCCGGCCGGTAGGACCGCAGTCAATAGTAAATGAATATAGGGAAATGCTTGAAAGGCAGATCCGGATGATAGATAATGGTGTGACCACGTCAGACGAGGCTTTGTACCCGAAGGAGAAAAGAAGCATGAAGAAGATATTGATTGTAAGTACGAGTCCCAGAAGGGATCACAACTCTGATAAACTATGTAAGAAGGCGGCGGAGGGAGCACGCCGTGTGGGTGCGGAGGTCGAGCTGCTGCACGTTTCGGACTACAAGATAGGTCCGTGTCTTGCTTGTAATGGGTGCATGAAGACCGGCGGCAAATGTGTGCTGAGGGATGACATGGCGGAGATCCTGGAGAAGATGATCTGGGCGGACGCGATCATCATGGCGACGCCGCTTTATTACTACAGCCTGAGTGCGCAGATGAAGATGGTTATCGATCGGACATACTGTCTCTACAATTATGAGGGCGGCAATCCGCTGGTGGGCAGGGAATGGTACATGATCGTCACTGCGGAGACCACTGTCAAGGAAGACCTGGAGCCGGCAGTGGATGCGTTCCGCGGATTCCTGCGCTGCGTGCCGGACAGCAAACTGGTGGATGTGCTTTATGCGACGGGGACTTCCATAGAGGGAAAGGTCAGGAATGCGGTCGCTGACTATGATGGCTACGTTAACGCATTTATTAAGAAAAGCTATACCGTCGGCGGCGTTATTATTTTCCCCAGGCATCAGGGGAGCATGAATCAGGATCGCGGTACGAACCACCTGATCAGCGATCGTTGGGACTTGACGTTGGAATGCATCCGAAGGCACTATGTTGGGGAGGACAGCCCGCTGTCTGAAACAATAGAGAGGGACAGGGATTTCTATGATCTCTTCCGAGATTTTCGGGGATATGTAGATTTTTTCTACTTACAGGATTGCGTCACCCCGGACTATAAGCATGTCATCTTCTGGCAGTCGGACACGACATTCGAAGTAAGCAATCCGATTCCAAAGACCGCAGAGGAGTATTTTGAGTGGATCAGACACAGCACGGAGTTTATTGATAGACGCGCTGCCAGAATGCTGGATGCTTTGAAAAATGACCCAACATATCATGAGGCTCCGCCATTCTTTAGCGAGAGTGACCTGCGGATGGAAACTGCTCAAAATACGGACCGATATCCAGAAGCGCTTGATGAAGTTGTCGGGATGTTAAAATGTGATGATCGGATAAAGTGTTCTACCAAAGGACTTCGAGCTGCCCCGTCACAGGATGGCTATGCGAGATATATGAATATCGGTTCACTGTCTGTCGGAATCGTTTACAGCAAGAATAATTGGAGAGATCCGGGATCTGCTGAGACACCGTTCTGGCTCGCGATCATGGATTCGGAATGGAAAATGACGAATGAGATAAGGAACTGGATCCTGGGCAGAGAACCAAACTTGATATCATCTGAGTGGAACAGGATACCTTGTATTGCAGTAATCCCTGAAATCGGCCTTTCCTTCGACGAGACGTGCGTGAAGATTGAGAATGATATCGTTCTATTGCTGACGGGGGCTTTGAACGATTCAACAGCATAAAGAATGTATATAGCGGATTGCATACATATGACCGGACAGAGCGAAGAAAACGCAGAGGAACAGCTATGCCAAAGAACACGGATACAGATATCCATGGAACGGTGATTATTCCGAAAGAAGATCTGCTGGGATTTCTCCACTTTGAGAAATACCTGGATAGACGTAAGTGGTGGAAGTTCGATAAAAATGGCGAATGGATTGAAATAAAATGTGAATGTGAGCACGTGATCACGCTGAATGATCTGGAGATCACTCTGAAGAATATCATAGAGAAGGCGCCGAGCTGCTGGCATTATGTTGACTGGGCGACGACGCTGTACTGTGCATTGGACGAGTACCTTTTCCCAGGGGAGACGGAGAATCCGGAAGACTACTTCCAGCGGAACACACTGGATTCTAAAGAGCGGCTGGCAGGTGCGATATACCGGTGGCTCACTGCAATATCGCAAAGCGCGGCTAAATTCAGTAATAATCCGTTTGTGCTGCTGGATGTTGAGCCCTTCCGCAGGGTTCTGGCGGATATCAATACATTCCGGCGAGGTGAGCCGGTTTATGCGTGGCGGTGGTCAGATGATGGAAAAAGAAATTTTCTGAGAAACATGGATATGGATCAACTGGACAGGTATGACGAATTCCTGCAGAAGGAGTACGTGTCCCTGGTCAGGGAACTGGCGGAAAAAAATGATCCTTTCGGGCTGGAGAAGATGGGATACAGCTATTACGGCGGTAACGCGCTTTTCCCATGCGACTGGGAGAAGTCCCGGGACTGCTTTCTGAAGCTGCTGGATAAGGAAAGCGTAAGTGACCTGGAGAAGGCTTTCTATGCCAATACGCTGGGACACATTTTTTATTACGGGCGCTGCAGCGGCGGCGATCCGGAATATGAAAAGGCGCTGAAGTATTTCAAGATCGGCGCGTCATGGTATGTATACGAGTCGATATACAAGCTGTCTGATATGTATGCCTACGGTTATGGGACGCCCGTGAACCATTTGGCGGCAAGGAGCATGATCCAGTCCGTTTACCCGGAGAATCTGCACCTGATCCTGAAGGAAGACTACCGCAGCAAGTTCGCAGACCTGGCTCTCCGCAAAGGAAATCTCTGCCGGGATGGAATTCAGAGCGGAGACGAATACTATTATTACACGCTGGCAGATTTCGCGATCCGAAAACGGATGGAAGCTGCGGATTACCATGGCGACAGCGCTGTCTATGGTATAATACAAAGAGAACTGAGACGGATACGGGCAGACAGGCCTTTGTGCAGGAAAAAGACTATTTATGACCAAACACCGGCATTGCTTCAAAGAGCCCTTGCTGGATATGCCTGCAGGTTCCGGATCCGAAAGACAGGACAGGGCCTGTCTTTCCACGCGGAGAGGATTCAGAGATCTTCTGAGAAACCTGAGAAGTTCTTCGTCTGCTTCCCGGATTACGGGTACTGCAGGCTGGAGGACCGCATCACGGTGACGGCTGTCAGCGGACAAATAGACGCGTGGCAGGATGCGGAGTATGACGATGACTCCGGGGATTTCCTGCTTGCGGAGTTCATCGCGGATCAGCTGGTGCCAGAGTCTTCTTATGGCGAATACCAGTATTATCAATTCTATCATCACAGGGAGCCTGTCGCGGAGTTCCGCTGCAAATGTTTCCGGTACCAGCTGAAGCAGTCCGGGCAGCCGGAGAACGCAGGGGCTGTACACGCCGGGAACAAAGGCGCGACTGGCAGTGCTCCGGACTGCAGTTATACGGAGGGCAGAAGTACGGACAGCAGTGAGGCGGCAGCCTGCGGCGCGGGAAGACGAAGCACTGAAATTCGGCTTGCAACGGTTTGCTTCGCCCCCGGCGGCAAGGGATATGACTATCTTGCAGGCGACCTTGACCTGCGTGTCGGCGACCGCGTCATCGTCCACGCAAACGGCGAGGATAAGGAGGTCGAGGTGATTGACATCTACACGGCAAACATATCTGAGCTGCCCCTGGATTTGAGAAAATATAAGGTGATTTCGCGGAAGGTGTGAGTGTAAGAAACGGAGGAAATGATATGTCAGACTGGCGAGAGGATTACGAAAACAACGGCCCGGGCGTCGATCCCAACGATTACGATAATGCGGATGATTTCTTCGATTCCCTCAGGAATTCCGAGAGGCGTATGAAAGAAGAGGAAGAAAGAAACAGGAATACCGGAGGATGTTACATTGCCACATGTGTATACGGCTCCTATGACTGTCCGCAGGTGTGGACGCTGCGAAGATATCGGGATTCCGTACTGGCAGCCAGGGCAGCAGGCAGGCTGTTCATACGATTTTATTACTTTGCTGCTCCCATCGCAGTCCGGTACTTCGGAGAGAATAAATGGTTTAGGAACTTCTTCCGCAAAAGACTGGACAGGAAGGTCAGGAATCTCAATCAGCAGGGGATTGAGGATACGCCGTATCAGGAGCGATATTGAAGAGTGACGCAGGGTTCATGGGATGAGGATGCAGGGATGAGGCTTTTTATCGCGATAAAATTATCCAGAAAAATGACCGATGATATCGAAGGCGTCTGCCGCTTCCTCAGAGGAAAAGGCGTCTCGGGCAGATACACGCCGACAGAGAGTCTTCACCTGACGCTGGCATTCATCGGAGAATATGACCGCCCGGACGACGTTCTTGCCGCAATGGAGGATGTCTGGGCAGAGCAGTCTGGACCGCTGCGGATCCGCCTGAACGGTTCCGGCTGCTGGGGCGATCTCTTCTGGATCGGCGCAGACGGGGAACCAGGATTGAATGATCTGGTGAAACACCTGAGGGATGAACTGCGCGCCATGCTGTGTCTGGAAGGCATGCAGGCGGGGCTGTCCTGGCTCACGATCATCCGGAAGGAAGCAGCGATCCGGGAGGCTTTTGATGATTTTGATATCAACAAAGTCTCGGCTTACGATGAAGAGAAGGTCAGGGCTTTGTTGCAGAACCCGGATATCATCCGCAGCAAAAGTAAGATCAACGCGGCCGTAACGAATGCGCAGGCAGTTCAGCGGCTCATCGCTTCCGGCGAGTTCCGGACCCTGGATGAGTATGTGTGGCATTTTACCTCCGGCAGGCGGATCATTCATCGCCTGAACAATCCTGCGGACACGCCGGCGAAAAACGAGCTGTCAGAGCGGGTCAGCCGGGATATGAAGAAGCGGGGCTTTAGCGGTCGGTGCCATACCAGCTGAAGCTGGGGCACCTTCGCATAGGACCTTCCATCGCTTTCTTGCAGAAAGCGGGATAGGTCCGTAAAGTTCGTGGGTCCGGTGATCTGCTATTCTTGCCGTCCCGGGGTGCCCCGAATCACTGCGTGATTCGACCCCTCTGGCATGGAACCTTCCGCGATTCGCTGCGCTCATCGGGATAGGTTCCGATATCTGCAGGGCATCGGCGTGATCGACGACCACCTGGACGACTGCCCGTGCAAGATTTGGGAGGAGTGAACAGAATATGAAACATGAAGATTATATGCATGCCGCCGCATACTGGGACGAGAAGGACGCCGCCGGCGTCAAGATGGAGCCGGGCGCGCTGCGGGAAGCGATAGAGGATTTTATCCGGAGCCACAACACCTGCGCCCTTGCGACCGGATCCGGCGACTACGTGCGCGTGACGCCCATTGAGTATGCCTGGCGTGGCGGCGCGTTCTGGATGTTTACGGAGGGCGGTCATAAATTTATAGGACTGGAGAAGAACAAAGCCGTGGCTTTGGCTGTGTACGAACCATACAGCGGATTCGGCGCCGTCCACGGTCTGCAGGTTCAGGGCACCGCGGAGCTCATCGAGCCGTTTTCTGCGCCCTATATTGAGGCTGCGGAATTCAAGAAGATCCCTGTGGAAGCGCTTAAGAAGCTGCCTGAGCCGATGCATCTTCTTAAGGTGCTGCCGGAGGAGATGACCTACCTGAACTCGGATTTCAGGAAGGATGGATATAACAGCCGGCAAACGTGGAAGAAAGGATGTTCTGATGACAGCAGAAAATAAGCAGGGCGGCATGGGGGTTCCGAAGTCGATTGACGAGTACATCGCAGCCCAGCCTGCAGAAAAACGGCCCTTTCTGAATGAGGTGAGGGAGGCGATTCGCGGAGCGATCCCGGAGGCGGAGGAACGGATCTCCTGGGGTATGCCGACGTATTGGAAGAAGCATAACATCATACACTTTGCTGCGGCAAAGTACCATATTGGGATTTATCCCGGAGCTGAGGCGGTCGTACATTTCAGCGAGGCGCTGAAGCCGTATTCTACGAGCAAAGGCACGATCCGAATCCCCTATAGTGATGAGCTGCCCCTGGATCTGATTGCCGAGATCGCCCGGTGGTGCTGGGATTCTTCTAGTCGCACATGAGCACCTGGAATCTGACAGAGAAAATGGAGGAGCTATGGCAAGAGAATTTAAATACGAGATTACTGAACACATCGGTGTGATCAGCGAAAGCCCGAAGGGCTGGACAAAGGAACTCAACCTAGTATCCTATAATGGAGCACCGGCGAAGTTCGACATCCGTGACTGGGCGCCGGAGCATGAGAAAATGGGCAAAGGCGTGACTTTGACAGAGGAGGAAGCGCAGACGCTGTTTGAACAGCTGGGCGAGTATTTCCATAACCGGTAAACGGCGCAGAGTGACTGTCTGCGTGATATATACATTATTCTCTTAGAAATAAGGAAGCGCTTCTGTATGCTGGGTCTTACCAAAACGGACCATCTGGATCAATATCCCGAAATTAAGTGCTGCAATGACTGCGGCTGGTTTGAAGTAAGGGGACTTCCGCATCATATCATAGCCATTGCCGAACCAAGACATGAACAGAACGGATGCTTTTATCTGATTCCAGGGCGTGATCGGGCGATTGAGCGACAGGCAACCAGATCTATTTTCAGTCATTCTACGAGAGCAGAAACATTCAATGATTCTTTTCATATATAACCTCGGTAAATTACATTTAAGGTAAAAATATTTAACTGATATCGACGTTGTAATACTCCGAGAAAGACAATGCAGGGTAAATTCTCAGAATGACAGAAATTTATTGATCACTATAAAGGAAAAAGAGAAAAAGCTGCAAAAATCCTTTCTGCAACGGTTGACTATGGCTGAATTTTGGGTTATATATAGAGATGAAAATTACAACAAGGCGCAAAAATCATTTATGTGAAGTGGTGTCGAAATGGAAATAGCAAGGGACTTATACCTGGAAGAATTAAAAAGAAAGAAAGGTAACGGATTAATCAAGATCGTTACGGGCGTGCGCAGATGCGGTAAATCGTACCTTCTTCGTACTATCTTTAAGGATGAACTTATTGCTGAAGGTGTTGCCGATGATCACGTCGTTGAAATGGCCTTTGACAGCAGAGAGAACATTAAGTATCGTGATCCGGATGTATTTTATGCGTGGGCGAAAGAGAAAATAATCGATAAAGACACTTATTATTTTCTGCTCGATGAAATTCAGATCATGATGGATTTTGAGTCTGTTCTCAATGGGATTAATGATCTCCGCAATACAGATATATATGTAACCGGAAGTAATGCAAAATTTCTTTCCAAAGATATAGCGACCGAGTTTGCGGGACGTGGAGATGAAGTGCATATGAATCCATTATCTTTCAGCGAGTTCATGACGGTTTATCCTGGTGATCCATACAGAGGATTGCAGGAATATATGCTTTATGGCGGCATTCCTCTGGTAGTTCTTGCAGACGAGCAGGATAAACCAGGACTCCTGCACAATTTGCTTGATGAAACCTATATACGGGACATAATAAACAGAAACAAGGTAAGAAATAAAAGGGAACTGGAAGATCTGCTGAACATACTTGCTTCGAACATAGGTTCTCTTACCAATCCGGAAAAGCTGAAAAACACGTTCAGAACGGTGAAGAAATCCAAAATCACAGCTAATACGATCGGGAAGTATCTGGGATATTTTGAGGATTCTTTTATGGTTGAATCTGCTAAACGATACGATGTTAAAGGACGGGCTTACATAGAGACACCTATGAAATATTATTTTACTGATCTTGGTCTACGCAATGCCAGGATCAATTTTCGGCAGATTGAGCCCACCCACAGTATGGAGAACATCATATACAATGAGCTTAGGATCCGCGGATATGAAGTTGACGTAGGAGTAGTTCCGGTTTCCGAAAAAAATGATCGCGGAAATTCAATCAGAAAACAATTGGAGATCGATTTTGTATGCAACAAGGGCGGAAAACGGTATTATATACAATCAGCATATTCAATGCCGGATGAATCAAAAAGGCAGCAGGAGATAAGGCCGTTCTTGAAAACATCAGATTCATTTAAAAAAATCGTTATCACGAATGATATGACACCATCAGTCTATGATGAAAACGGAATACTCACTTTAAATTTGATTGAATTCCTGACGAAACCCTCCTGCCTTGAGATATAACAAGAAGTGGCGATATATCCTGAAGAATTATTAAAGCGCTGACATTGCGGACTCCCTTAACTCTCGTCGGAGTTAAGGGAGAACAAAAGCAAAACAGGGTTTCCTGCTGTTTTTGTTGTTTATGCCCTAATATAGGGTTCATTTATTTCGGGGTATCGCTTTAGTCCTCGGTTTTTTTGTGAACTTCCTAGAAGTTTACGCCTAACCCATTAATCCACCTCAAATAAAATGTGCAAAACACCTGAAATTCTGCGATTTCTCTTG
>OMXT01000062.1 GCA_900315125.1 uncultured Eubacteriales bacterium | reverse complement strand
TGGTCTTTGGTTCGGAATAGTGTAGTGCTGGCGGTCTATCTCTTGTTTTCGGTTGCTTGCTTCCTTACCGTACATGAGCATTCTCTTCAGGCTTGTATCCAGTTCTTTCTTCGCCAGTGCCTCCGTGGGCACCACCGCCGCATAAAGTTTGGTCGCCAGCGTATAGGATTCTCTGGGATGCCGCTCGATCAAAGCCTTTCGGGCTGCCTTCTCCGAGCCTACGTAGACAAATGCTGTGTCGAAATACGTATATCCCGCCTCCATGAATCGGTCGATCATCTCACTGGTACGCTCGATGTCGATGGAAGGGCCTCTGTGAGGAAGGCGCATCAGCCCAAATCCAAGATCCTTATCCATATCCGTATCTTTCTCCTCTTCCTTATGTCCTTCATCACTATTCCCTGATGATACCACAGTTGCCCAACTGTGTATATGTATGTTTTTGTCTTGTTTTCTGCTTTCTAATTCACATGTCCCGGCATGCGGACCAGATCCCGGCCGTCGAAAGGCATCTTAAGATCTCCCATCAGACTGGCCGGACGGATCGCACCCTTCCCAAAGCGCTCTCTGATCTGCTCTACGCAGTTATCCACTTCCTCCTGGCGAATGGCATGATGAACATCGGTAAACGCCTCTACCTGCTCCGGCATGCCGACAGGGGACAGGCTGATTGCCCGGACGGTGACCGCCCGGACAGGCATCACCCAATGATAGGACTCCTTAAACAGCTGAAATGCCCTGTCTGCGATTTCTGAGGGGCTCTGGGTCGTCATGGGCAGCATCCCCTGGTGCTGCCGAAAGCCAAGTTCACTCTCTCTGATGCTGATCTGCACACCTCCGGCCCTCAGACCGTATATCCTGAGCCTGTGGCCGATATCCTGAGACAGCTCCAGCATGACCTTCCATACTTCTTCTGTGTTAAGATCCGCATAACATGTAATTCCATGACCTACCGACTTGATTGGCGCCTGAAAATCCCTGTGTGTTACAGGCGAATAATCTTCTCCCATCGCCGCCGCCTTAAGCGCCAGCCCGTTCACACCGAGAAGCTGGTGCAGAAATCCCGGCGGCGCTTCGGCAATCTGTCCGATCGTAGTGATCCCGTACTCTTCCAGTTTACGCCGCGTCGATCGTCCGACAAACAGGAGATTTTCTGCCGGCAGCGGCCATACGATCTCCCGGAATCGTTCCTCCGGGATCTCCGTTATTGCATCCGGTTTGCGAAGATCACTTCCCAGCTTGGCGAATCTCTTATTGAAAGAAACGCCTATGGAAACGGTAAGTCCCAGTTCTTCCTTTATCCTGCGGCTGATCATCCGGGCAATATCCATCCCGCTGCCGAACACGCCAGTGCTGCGGGTCACATCCAGCCAGCACTCATCCATTCCGTACGGTTCCACCTGGTCGGTATAGCTCTGGTAGATCGCCTGCGCGAGCCGCGAATACTTGACATACTGTGAATACTGGGGTGGTACAATGATCAGGTCCGGACACCGCCGGCGCGCTTCCCAGTTGACCATTCCTGTCTTGATTCCTGCTTCCTTCGCCTTCTGAGACTTGGCCAGCACGATGCCATGCCGGTTCTCCGTGCTGCCGCAGACGGCCACTGCCCTGCCGCGAAGCGAAGGATCCAGCATCATCTCTACGGACGCGTAGAAACAGTTCATATCACTGTGTAATATTATCCTGCGGCTTTCCGTTCCGATTCTCGAACGCTCGTTCATTTTTTTACGAACCCCCTTGACATGCTTCACATAAAAAGTTATCATTAGTGTAATCCGAATTCACAAGCCGTACTCCAAGTATACGGCAGCCGCAGTTCACTTGTCAAGAACAATTTGTGAATTTGCAATTCATCAAGGAGGCGTTTATGAAATTCGCAGACAAGATCCGCCAGCTCAGGCAGGAACAGCATCTGACACAGGCTCAGGTCGCGGAGGCAGCAGGCATAACCCGCAGAAACTACATTAGTTATGAGAAGGACGGGAGATATCCCCGCAACCGTCAGATCTATTACCGGCTTGCCGACCTGTTCGGATGTGATGTGAATTATCTTCTTACAGAAGATGAACTGTTCATTGACCGCGCATCGGAAGAATACGGATCCCGCGGGCGGCGTCAGGCCGAGATCCTTGTTAAGCAGCTTTCCGGACTCTTTGCCGGCGGCGAACTTTCCGATCATGACAGGGACGCTGTCATGATCGCCCTGCAGAAGGCTTATTTCGATTGTAAAGAGGATAACCTCAAGTTTACGCCGAAGAAATACCTCACATCTTCTGATGATGATACTTCTGAGAAGAAATAGGTTTTCGGCAGTTCTACTGTGCACACAACGGAGGGTAAGCATTGGATTCCAGAATGATTTATAACCGGGCGTCCCGGCTTGTCAGGCGCTGCGGGACGAGAGATCCGGTCCGCATAGCAGAAGAACTGGGCATCCGGATCTATTACGAACCGGAGCTGCAGGATCTTCTGGGCATGTATACCTATGCCTTCCGCCACCGGCTGATGATATTGAATTCCCATATGGATGAAAAACTGCGTTCCCTGGTCGTCGCCCACGAGCTGGGACACGATGCTCTCCACAGGGATATCGCCAAAAACGGATGCCTTCAGGAGTTTGAACTGTTTCACATCATCGATAGAACAGAATATGAGGCAAATGCCTTTGCTGCGCATATTCTCATGGATAATGAGGAAATTTATTCCCTTGCCCGGCAGGGCATGGATATCGTGCAGATTGCCGGAGAATCAGGCTGCGGGTCCGTCAACATGACGCTGATCAAGATCCAGGAGATGATGCATCTCGGCTATGACTTTCGTCTTCCCTATGAGCCGGATGCAGAATTCTTCCGGAGGATCCGGGCTGGTGAAGCAGAAGGGAACATGGATCCGGAGCAGCAGCCGTAACTCTTACTTTGCATTCAGAAAGGCAGGTGGTTTGATGAATTCCGCTAAAGTATATGTAGACGTTACCGTCCGCTTCCGGGAGGACGGGCGCATGCTCCCTCTCCGGATCTACTGGGAGGACGGCACAGCCTATCGTATTGACGCCGTTCTGGACGTCAGACAGGCGGCAGCGCAGAAGGCCGGCGGCCAGGGTGACCGTTACACCATACGCGTACGGGGCAGGGAATGCTACCTGTTCTTTGAGCGCAGCGCTTCCCTGACCGGAAATAACATAGGACGGTGGTTTGTAGAGCGCCGGGTCACAGCATGAAGAAGGGCTGTTCCCTTATTTTGAGACAGCCCCGTGATCCATTGGATCATTCATGATATGGCATGATGCTTATTGTATTCATCCACCCGTTTCAGGCACCGCTCCAGTCTCAGGACCGTACGGCGCTGCGGCTTTTTGGTCACGCCGATCATCAGCCGGCGGATGGTCCCCAGGGATACGCCGGACATGTGCGCAAGCTCCCTGTCCGATAATCCGGATGCGCTCTTAAGCTCCTGTATAGTCATTAATCTCACCTCCGGGAATTATTGTAAATAAATTCCCCGGAGAAGTCCCGGATCGGCGAAAGTGTTCCGCAATATTCACTGCAGGGCAGAAATTTCCCCAAAGAATATAACCGTCGCTGTCTTCTACGTTCTCTGTTTTCCAACGTAAAAAGGAAAGTGCTGCAATGCTTCATTCCGGAAGCATTACCTCACTCTCCTTATGTAACCATTCCCTGCCCGCCTTTTTTCCACAGGCAGCCTGTGATCTCTGTATCCGGCTCAGATCCAATCCGGCCTTTGTCCTATAGTTCAGAACCTTTCCCAAGAAAATAATTTTTCACTGCCGGATGGGCTTTCCTTTCTTCCGGCCCCGCGTGTTCTGCCCATTCCTCCTGAAGTTCCTCGATCCATGACGCTTCTTCCTTCAGCCGTTCCAGATACGTCCCGTCTTCCGAGAATCCAATTTCATCCAGCTGTTTCATCTTGGCATTGATTATTCTCATGCGGTCATTCAGCTGTTCTATATCGATAGTGATTTCAGGAGCAATTCCTGTCATTTCCATGCTATCCTTTTCTGTTCCTTTTTCGTTCATATTCTTTTCCATTGCAGTCCCTCCCGACGGTTCAACTTTACCACAGATCGAACTGCCATTCAATCCGCGAAAACAATTCACCGGATAAGCGCGATACTCTCCTTTCCCGGTCATTTAAATGATGTTATACTGTAATAAAGAAAGGCGAATTATCGGAGGAGTATACCCATGGGACGAAAATCAGTTAAGAAGAACCCCAACATATATCAGCGTCTGCGGGACGGCCTGGATCTGACCCGTGAGGAAGCCAGCGAGCTTCTGGAGGCTATATCTGCGGATCGTATTGAGAAAATAGAAAACGAGCGGTCGCCGGCCCAGCCGGAGGAAGTACTTCTCATGTCTGAGAAATACAAGGCTCCCAGTCTTTGTAACTACTACTGCGCCAACGAGTGTCCCATCGGGCGCCGCTACGTGCCGGAGGTGAAAGTCAGCAACCTTGCCCAGATCATACTTCAGATGGTGTCGTCGCTGAACGCGGTCAGCAGCCAGAAGGACCGCCTCATTGAGATTGCCGCGGACAGCCAGATAGAAAATGATGAGCTGGAGGATTTCGTCTCCATTCAGGAGCAGCTGGAGCAGATCTCCCAGTCCGTGGAAGCGCTGCAGCTCTGGTCAGAAAAGATGCTGGCGGAAGGAAATATAGACCGTGACACTCTGGAGCAGATCCGCGCGCAGCGAATGACAGAAAAAGATAAGAAAAAGTAAGCGGGAACAGAAATCGATCGCAGAAACCGATCGCAGGAGCCAAAGGGCGCAGTCACCTAAGCCACGATGATTGCGCCCTTCTGTATTTTCAGGAAAGTTCCAGCGTATATTCCTGGATCTCGCCGCAGGTCACACTGCCCTCAATCTCACACCCCGCAGTCTGACCATTTCGGACAGTGCAGGATGCCGTAATCACCCCCGCGGGCTGAGTCAGTTCATAGCGATAGGTTCCATCAGTTTTCCCGGCGCTGAGCGCTGCCGCTGCCGCTTCTGATCCGGAGGCGCAGCTGCCCTCCGCATAGGTGCTGTCTACATCCGCCACATACACATATGGAGTCATAGACAGATGGCAGACTCCATCTGACTCGGAGCCTGCGGAACAGCCATCTTCTGCACTTTCCAGGAACATGACTCCCATCGCCGCAGGATGCCACTCTTCCATAACGTATGCACGGATTTCATCGAACTGCTCCCGGGACGGACAAAGGCGATCCGTTACAAGGTGCATGATGCCCCCGAGGTCAATGATCCTGGAACCGTCCAGTCCGAAGATCCCGCTGTTTTCAACAGTCAGGATGCGCCGGGGACGGGGCATCTGGGTCCGTGCGAAATTCTGTGCCGGATCGATATACACATTCAGCGGTTCCTCGGCTCCGCTGACACGGATCTGCATTTCTGCCGGGTGATCGATGTTTTCTGCCTTCGCCATGCAGCAGGCGAAAGCCCGGGAGGCATTGCCGCAGAACTCCAGTCCGCACATCTCCAGACTCCGCTTTCCCGTAATAAATCCAACCTGTTCCCCTCCCAGTTTCTCATCGTCCAGCAGCTGCCTGCCGATCTCCGCATACTGGCTGCGGGGAAAGGGATCAAGTACAAATATCGTAACGTTTCCTGACGGATCCGCGATCTGGATCCTAACATTCTTTTTCATCATCAGCCTTCTTTCCGTTCGGAGGCAAACCAAAGCATCGGCAGCGCACCCGAAACGAAGGGGCGAACCCATCGTCTATATTTATTAAGAAGCAATAACGTCCAGCGTTAGTTTAACACGTTTCTGCGCTAAAGTGAACCGTCTTTCCCAGCTTTACTAAATCCAATCCGGGGTGTATCATGAAGTGGCAGCAGCGAAATACAAGCGAAATACGGAAAGGAAGAGCAAATGTTTAAAGAAATTCAGGACCGGGTGCGCTCATCCGTACCCCTTGTCCATAATATTACAAACTACGTGACGGTGAATGATGTAGCAAACGCTATCCTCGCCTGCGGCGGAAGCCCGATCATGGCTGATGATATAGAAGAAGCGGCGGATATCACTTCGATCTGCGGCGGGCTGAACATCAACATCGGAACGCTGAATCACAATACCATACCCTCCATGTTCGCCGCAGGCAAACGGGCCAATGAACTGGGCCATCCTGTGCTCCTGGATCCGGTGGGAGCCGGGGCGTCCCAGCTGCGGACAGACACGGCGGTCAGGCTTTTGTCGGAGCTTGATATCAGCTGCGTCCGGGGGAATATCTCAGAGATCCGAACGCTCGCCGAGGGCAGCGGCACGACGAAGGGCGTGGATGCCGACGCAGCGGATGCGGTCACCGAGGAGAATCTCTCTGGCGCAGCCCGCTATATCAAAGCCCTGGCTCGCAGCCTGAACACCATCATTGCCGTCACGGGCGCCATCGACCTCGTTACCGACGGCGACAAGTGCTTCGTCATCCGGAACGGCCAGCCCCTGATGGGAAAAATCACCGGCACCGGCTGCCAGCTCTCCGGCATTACAGCAGCATATCTCACGGCGAATCCCCAGGATCCTCTGACCGCAGCAGCCGCAGCCGTGGCGACCATGGGCCTTGCCGGCGATATGGCATACAGCCACATGCTCCCGGGTGACGGCAATGCCACCTACAGAAACCGGATCATCGACGCCATATGCAATATGGACGGAGAGACGCTGGAACAGGGCGCAAAGTACGAGATCATTTAGCCGGAATATAAGAACAGGAGAAACTCAGAATGAACCAGAATACAGGATATTACAGCGGACAGTCTCTGAAGGACGCCCTACAGCTCTATGCTATTACCGACAGGCACTGGCTGAAGGAAGGCGAAACGCTGCAGGGCGCAGTCGAGCAGGCGCTGTTGGGCGGAGCAACTATGCTCCAGCTCCGGGAAAAGCACATGGACTCCGCCGACATGGAAGCAGAAGCGAAGATCATCATGTCGCTCTGCCGGGAGCATCATGTGCCCTTTATCATCAATGACGATGTGGATATGGCCTGCCGCCTGGGAGCAGACGGGGTCCATGTAGGCCAGTCGGATATGGAAGCCGGGGAGGTCCGCCAGCTCATCGGGCCGGACCGGATCATCGGTGTGTCCGCCCAGACTGTGGACGAAGCAGTTCTGGCCGAAAGCCACGGCGCTGATTACCTCGGCGTCGGCGCTGTATTTCCAACGGGTTCCAAGGACGATGCCATAGAGGTGGACCACGAGACCGTCCGGAAAATATGCCAGGCTGTTTCCATTCCCGTCATCGCCATCGGCGGGATCACCCGCGACAACATCACCGAGCTCAATGGTCTCGGTCTTGCCGGTATCTCCGTCATCAGCGCCATATTCGGACAGCCGGATATCCGCGGAGCTGCAGAAGATCTGAAGCGTCGCACAGGAGAGATGCTCCGGGAGCATCGGGAGCAGTAACTGCAGAAAATCGGAGGAAATAACATGAGAAAAACAGCACTGACCATCGCCGGCAGCGACAGCAGCGGCGGCGCCGGCATTCAGGCGGACCTGAAGACCATGCTGGCAAACGGCGTATACGGCATGAGCGCCGTTACCGCCCTCACCGCCCAGAATACAACAGGCGTCAGGGATATCATGAATGTATCGCCGGAATTTCTGAAAGAAGAGATCGACGCGGTATTTACGGATATCCGCCCGGACGCCGTCAAGATCGGTATGGTCTCTGAGGGACCGCTGATCCGTGTCATCGCGGAAAGGCTCCGGCATTACGAGGCCCGGAACATCGTTGTAGATCCGGTCATGGTCGCCACCAGCGGCTCCCGGCTGATCTCCGAGGACGCAGTGGAAATCCTCAGCAGCGAGCTCTTCCCTCTGGCGGATGTGATCACACCGAATATACCGGAAGCGGAAGTACTGTCAGGCATGGAAATCCACTCAGCAGAGGACATGGAACAGGCTGCCGAACGCATCGCCGCCCGGCTGAAGGGCACGGCGGTGCTCGTCAAGGGCGGCCACTCCCTGATGGACGCCAGCGACCTGCTTTATCATGACGGGGAGATGACCTGGTACCGCGGCAAGAGGATAGACAATCCCAACACCCACGGCACCGGCTGCACTCTCTCCTCCGCCATCGCCTCCGGCCTGGCAAAGGGACTGACACTGACCGAAGCCGTCCAGGCTGCCAAGGACTATCTTACCGGCGCGCTGCAGGCCATGCTGGATCTGGGCGCAGGCAGCGGCCCGCTGGATCACGGCTATGCCATCGCTGGGCGCCATCCCGAGGGATGACATACTGGAAAAGTTTCTGACTAAACATACCCCTGCAAGAAAACGAGAGCCGGCTGGTCCCATCGACCGCCGGCTCCGAATCATTCTGACACCTTACCCACAAGGAGCCTGCCCTGGCTGTCCGGCCGGCCAGTCAGGGTCATGCCCTTTCCGCCGTCCGCTTTATAATTCCTGTCCTTCATATCAACGCCGCCCATCACAGCCGCTGACTGACGGTCCACGGTTGCCGCAAGCAGAACAGGTTGTCCAGCAGGGTTATCCGCAAAGCTGCTGTTTTTTACCTTATAATGCCCCTTAAAGATCCCGCTGCTCTCCAAAACGGCAACGCCAACGCCTTCCGGGTTCTGGTACAGGACCCAGGCGAACTTTCCGTCAGTGGCCGAGTCAGCCTTTGTTTTCACGATCTTCACATTCTTCAGCGTCTTGCCGCTGTCCTCTTTCACATAATCAGCGACAGCCTCTGCCAGCTCACTTTTCTGGTCCAGAGTCACCGTGCCGGAAAAGCTGATCGTCGCATAGATGCAGAACCCGGCACTCCCCACCACGAGTACGAGCACAACCAGAAATACCAAAAACTTCTTCATAATCTACCTCAGCCCTTTCTCCGCCCAAACGCAGGCAGAAACATCCCGAGTCTGGATTCAGCTCCGTTCTTTGTGGTACTATTATATCAGTACATGCATCACCTTTGCATCATAATTTTCAAGAGGAAGGCATATCATGCTTCAGAGAATCCATCCTATCGATACAACAACGGACGAGGTGCGGGTCGCGGACGTTACCACGCCCATCCCTTTCAAGGAGGGCCTGGATTACAGCTGCCCCGCCCGGGGGACCTGGACCATCGCCCATACATCCATGCTCATCCCCCACAGCTACCAGATCTTCGTCTGTCCCGCCGCCTGCCTGCGGGGCGTCGTTCTCTCCGCCGAGGAGTTCGGCGGTCTGGAGCGGTTTTCCATGGTCACTGTAGAAGAGCGGGACTTCAGCACCGGCGAAATGGAGCCCATTTTCATAAACGGCGTTTCCGAGATCATAAACCGCCTGGAAGAGAAACCGCCCTGCGTTCTCGTCTATTCCAGCTGCGTCCAGCACTTTACCGGATGCGACCTGGGATACGTGTTCAAAGAGCTGCGTCGGCGCTTCCCGGATATCGATATCATCGAGTGCTTCATGTACCCTACCATGCGCAAGACCGTCATGCCCCCCGACGAGCTGATGCGGGTCCAGCTCTACTCCGCACTGGAGCCGGCGCCCCATGATCCCAAAGCGGTGAACATCATCGGAAATGACTTCGCGTTCTCACAGAAAAACGAGCTCTACGGCATGCTCCGGGACGGCGGCTATGTCATAAGAGACCTTCCAGCCATGAGTGAATACGGTGAGTACAAAGCCATGGCTGAAAGTTCTTTCAACATCTATACCTGGCCGAGTCCTTCCCGGTCCGCGGCGAAACTGGAGCGGCGCCTGGGGCAGAAGGCGGTCAGTCTGCCCGTTACATGGCTTTACGATGAGATAAGAGAAGAAATACAGGAAGCCTGCCGGATCTTCGATCTGCCCCTGCCGGATCTGGACGCACTGCAGGAGGAAGCAGAACATGCCCTCCGCCGGGCATGGGCGGCAATGGGATATTCCAGAGAATCCCCTTCTTCCGGCATGGCAGTGCAGATCGACGCAGCGGGCACCAGCCGGCCCTTCGGACTGGCCCAGCTGCTCCTGACCCATGGGTTCCGGGTCACAGCCGTCTATTCGGACGCGGTGATGCCCGGTGATGAAGGCGCACTGAAGTGGCTCCAGGAAAATTATCCCGATCTCCCCATGCGTGCCATCGTCCATTACCAGGCCCGGTTCCGGGAGCGGACGGACGACAGCCGGGACCCCGGCGGCGTCCTTGCCATCGGACAGAAGGCAGCATACTTCTCGGGTACCCGGCATTTCGTCAACCTCATACAGAACGGCGGACTCTGGGGATTCCGGGGGATCGTGCAGCTGGCAGAACTCATGGAAGAAGCTGCCCGGGAAGAGAAACCGGTGGAAAAGATCATTACAGTCAAAGCATGGGGCTGCCATGGATGAGGGTGCCTGATCGAAGGGTAATAACAGCACAGAAAGAAGGAAATAAACAATGCGAAATGTACGACGGGTACTTTCTAACTATTCCGCGGATCTTTACGGCGTATGCTCCGCCCTGTACGAGCTGGACGGTCTCTGCGTCATGCACGACGCCTCGGGATGCAACTCCACATATAACACCCACGACGAACCCCGGTGGTATGACATCGACTCCATGGTCTATGTTTCCGGGCTTACGGAAACGGACGCTATCATGGGCAGCGACCAGCGTCTCATAGACGATGTGTGCGAGACAGCAGAGATGGCCCATCCCCGTTTTATCGCCCTCAGCGGAAGTCCCATGCCCTACATGCTGGGCACGGATTTTCAGGGGATCGCAAGGGTCATAGAGAAGCGGACAGGCATCCCCAGCTTCGGATTTAAGACAAACGGCATGCGTCCCTATGTGCGGGGCGCCGCTGACGCATATCTGGCTGTAGCGGACCGATTCTGCACCGGGCGGACGCCCCGGAAGCCGGGAAGCCGGCTGGCAGTAAATCTGATCGGGGTGACGCCTCTGGATTTTTCTATTGTCGGAAATGCAGAGGCGCTGCGAAAGATCTATGAAGAGGCAGGGTTCGACGTGCTGAGCTGCTGGTCCATGGGAGACAGTCTGGACGACCTTTCCCATGCGGGCAATGCCGATGTGACTGCCGTAGTTTCTTCTACAGGGCTGAAGGCTGCCCGCCTCCTCGAGGAGCGGTTCGGGATACCATATATCACAGGCATTCCTGTGGGGAAGAACTACTCAGAAAGACTCCTGGAACAGACCCGGAAACTGGCAGAAAATTTCCGTTCAGGAAAAAACGCAGGAAATGCTGCGCCCGCCGCAGATCCTCATATTCGTTTCAGTCAGAAGCCGGAGGGCAAACGCACCTGGATCATCGGGGAGGCGGTCAATTCCGCGTCCCTGCGCCATTGCCTGGAGCAGGATCTGGGAGTGGATGATGTTTCTGTGGTCTGTCCTACGGGCAGCCACGGAGGCGTTCTGCGGCCCGGAGATCTGATGTTTGATGAAGAGGACCGGTTCGAGGATCTCCTGAACGAGAACGCTCGCATGGTCATCGCCGATCCCTTCTACTCCCGGCTGCTCCCGGAGAACAGTCCGGTAAAATTCATAGAATTCCCCCACGAGGCGTTTTCCGGCCGGTTCTATCATGACCGTATGCCGGTCTTCATCGGTCCGGACTTTCTGAACTGGCTCAGGGCGAGGATCTGAATGGCAGAAATAAAAAAAGGCAGGGACACCGAAAACCGGCGGACCTGCCTTTGTTATATATCCTACAGAAGTTCCTGGAATCCCGGGACATAGAGATGTCTGGGGATGCCGTTTACCATGATGGGCTGTACGTCGCCCTGGATCAGCGGACGCACGTAGGATGCGAATTCCTCCGTGACGGATGTTCCGTCCTCGGTGATCCACTCTCTGGGTACGAGACGCTCGTCGTTGGCGATCTTGTGGACGTCCTTGACCTCGGTGGTTGCCTGATAGGGATCGTCGGACAGGCGGACGATGACGACCATCATGCCGCTCAGACCTTCGTCAGCTGCCTTCATGGCTGCGCCGCCTACCTCGTAGGCTTCCAGGATATCGATACGGGAAACCATGTGGCCAGCCGCTCTCTGCAGCGTGGAGAACTCAATGGCTCTCGTCTTGCAGCCGATCTCCTCGGATACGCGGCGCGCAAGGAATGCCGCCGTTCCTGCCAGCTGTTTATGACCGAACGCATCGGTATATGCGGATGTCTCGCCGCTCTCACTGACGTACTTCCCGTCAGCAGTCTTGATGCCCTCGGAAACACAGATGACGACAGAGGCCTTCTTAGACAGCAGCCGCCGTACATTATCAAGGAATTTATCGATATCGAATGTCAGCTCCGGCAGGTAGATCGCATCGGGACCGTCGCAGTCCTCACCCTTGGACAGGATGGATGCGCCTGTGAGCCATCCGGCGTTCCGGCCCATGATCTCAATGATGATCACCTGGCCGTGCTCTGTCTCCAGGCTCCATCCATCCCGGATGACTTCCTTGACAGAGGTACCGATATATTTAGCCGCAGAGCCGAATCCCGGCGTGTGGTCTGTCAGAGCCAGGTCATTGTCGATGGTCTTGGGGCATCCCACGAAGCGGATGTCGGATCCGAACACCAGACCGTAGTCGGACAGCTTCTTGATGGTATCCATGGAATCGTTTCCGCCGATATAGATAAAGCAGTCGATCTCCAGCTCGTCGAGGATCTCAAAGATCTTCTCGTATACCTCTCTGTTCTCATGGATCTCCGGCAGTTTGTAACGGCAGGATCCCAGATAGGCTGCCGGAGTACGCTTCAGCAGTTCCTCGTCCAGCCCGGTCTTGATGTGCTCGGACAGGTCTACATATCTGCCCTCCATCAGACCCTGGATGCCGTGAAGCATGCCGTAAACCTTGTTATATCCTCTCTCTATGGCTGTGCGGTATACACCAGCCAGGGAAGAGTTGATCGCCGCTGTCGGTCCGCCGGACTGACCGACGATGACATTTCTTTTCTTAGTATTAGCCATATGATTTCTCCTTATCTGCCGCTGCCGGGCACTACTTGCGGGCGATGACCGCCTTAGCCGCAGCAGCGATGTCTTCGCTTACCAGGTGGTATTCCTTCATCAGGAAGTCCTGGGGGCCTACCTGCCCGAAGCGCTCGCTGACGCCGATGAACTCCATGGGCGTCGGGATGTTCTTCGCCAGCACCTCGGATACAGCGCTGCCCAGTCCTGTGTGGATGTTGTGGTTCTCTGCCGTAACGATGGCTCCCGTCTCCTTCGCCGCCTTGATGATGATCTCCTCATCGATGGGCTTCCATGTGGGCATGTCGATGACCCGTGCGCTCATTCCCTCTGCTGCCAGCGCCTCGTTGGCCTTCAACGCCTCATCCACCTCGATGCCCGAGGCGATGATCGT
>OMXT01000061.1 GCA_900315125.1 uncultured Eubacteriales bacterium | reverse complement strand
ATTCTATCACAAGAAGGTGGCCTCTATTTTATTCTCTCGGATTATCCTCTTCTCCCTAAAACCTCCACATCTATTTTACACTAACATCAGGAGGTATGGAAAATGAAGAATTATGCATTTATTGTTATGATGCCGGATCTTGACCCGGAAAACTTACCGCGTGAATCATGTAACGGAAACAAGGACATTAGCGTTCGTTGTAAGCCCTGACACGCCGGATAAACAGTAAGTAGGCAATGACTATGACAGCAGCGGTAACTGCCCAGCTCAGAGGGTAAACAGCGCACAGCGTCTCAAATGTCCTGTGACTGGGAAACAGGAACCACACCCAGGCGATGCGGGTGCCGCAGATCCCAAAGAGCGCGATCAGTGCCGGAACGAGGGAGAATCCGTAGCCCCGCATGGCGCCGGACAGTACTTCCATAAACGCGTTGATCACCTCGCCGCCCAGTATGTATTTCAGCCGGATGATGCCGATGGATGCGATCACAGGATCCCGGTTGAAGAGTCCCAGGAGAACGCGCCCGAAATAAAGGATCAGCATGGATCCTGCGAAAACGAAGATCAGGTCCTGGATCACCGAGATCCGCGTGACTCTGCGGCAGCGCTTCATGTTGCCCGCGCCGTAATTCTGACCTACGAAGGTGGTGCACGCCTGACCGAAGGCGTTCAGAATATAGAACATGATGATCTCGATATTAAATGCTGCGGCGCTGGCGGCCATGACGTCAGAGCCCAGGCTGTTGATCGCCGACTGGATACACAGGTTGGACAGAGCAAACACCATGCTCTGGAGTCCCGCCGGAAGCCCGATCCTTATCATGATCTTCAGCACGTCACCGTGGATCCCCAAGAACTTCGGATGAAGCCGGATACTGTCCGTCCGCCGGACGAGCAGTGTAAACAGCAGCGCGGAACTGATCAGGTTGGAAAGGACCGTAGCCAGGGCCACACCGGCAACGGACATATTTACAACGATTACGAAAAAAAGATTGAGAGCCACATTGCTGACGCCGGCGACGATCAGGCAGATCAGCGGCGTGCGGGTATCCCCTACGCTGCGGAATATGGCAGATTCAAAATTATACAGAAAGATCACAGGCAGACCGAGGAAATAAATCCGTATATATATAAGCGCCATGGATTCTATGTTATCCGGAACGCCCAGAAGATGGATCATGGGCGCGGCAATCAGCTCGCCCAGGATCGTCATAACGACGCCGGCTGCTGCTGCGAACGCAACGGCTGTATGAACAGAGCGGCGGATAAAATGGGGGTTTCGGCTGCCGATGAACCGGGCGATGGTCACGTTGACGCCGATGGCGATCCCCATAAAACAGTTGACAAGCAGCCCGATGACCGGACTGTTGCTGCCCACGGCGGCCATGGCCTCCTTCCCCACGAACTGACCGACGATCGCCACATCCGCAGCATTAAAAAGCTGCTGGAGAATGCCCGTCGCCGCCAGTGGTACGGCAAACTGCAGGATCTTATCTCCGATGGAACCGGAGAGCATCTCTATGGAATTATTGTTGGATCTCTTCATGCTCCTCCATTGCTTTTTTATTACAAAGGCTACTCTGCCTGGAAACGGAAACCATCTGTCTTAGTGATCTTATCGTCCTCGAGAATAAACAGCGCTTCATATCCGTCTTTACTTTCTATCAGCTTCTTCGCATCCTTACTGCCCAGGATCAAGCAGGTGGTGGAGAGACCGTCGCAGTCCACAGAATGGCCGGCGGAAGACCGGATGCTGACGCCCACCACGTCCGTATCAACAGGCAGCCCTGTTTCTGAGGACAGAATATGATGATAGATCTTTCCCTTATATTTATAATACCTCTCATATGTGCCCGACGTGACGATCGTGCCGTCAGAAAGAGGCGTCGATCCTACGATCTCCCGCTGGTCCGAATAGGGTCTCTCGATGCCGATGGAAAAGTCGGTCCCGCCTTTGTCCCCGACGCATTCCACATTGCCTCCGAGGCTCACGATAGCGCTGGTGACGTCTTTCTCACGCAGGTAATCACACACACGATCCGCAATATATCCCTTGGCTATGGCGCCCAGATCGATCTCCCCCTTCGGTGTTCCCATGGTCACCGTATTCCCGTCGATATGGACCTGACGGTAGTCCACGTACTTCATGGCCTCTTTCAGCTCCGCGGACGTCGGAGGGACCTGATCCGTTCCGTGGAAATCATAGAGATCCTCCGCTTTGCCGATGGTGATGTCGAATTGCCCATCCGTCAGCCGGCAGTATTCCAGGCCCTTTTTTATCACCTTAATCGTTTCCGGATCACAGGTAACCGGCTTGCCCCCTGCATGATTGATGCGGTAAATGTCCGTTCCCTCTTTGGTCTTGCTCAGAAGCTCCTCGTAATGACTGCATTCCTTAAAGGCGCCGGTGATCGCCTCCGCGGCATTATCCTCGCTCATATCCTTCATGTCATAGACGGTGATGCTGCACGTTGTGTCAAAGTAGAAACTCTCCCGGGAAACGGGTTCCGTCTTTGCGGCACAGCCGGTCTGTGGTATAATGATAACAGCGGCCATCAGCGCCGCAGCAATTATGGAAGCGATTCTCTTCATGCTCTTCCTTTCTCTACAGGAGTTTTATGTTTAAAGTTCTGACCAAACCGGATATCATCCTATTTATCTGTCTCATCGCTCTGGGCGCAGCACTTAGCTGGTTCAGCATTGCCGGCGACGTGACGGGGCAGCGTGCCGTCGTGAAAGTAGACGGTAAGGTTTACGGCACATACCGCCTGGATCAGGACCGGACCGTAACCATCCGTCAGAACGGTCACATCAACAAGTTTAGCATAAATAACGGCACCGTGCAAATGACCTGGTCGGACTGTAAGAATCAAGTCTGTGTCCACACAGGAAAGATCAGCCACACCAGCCAGCAGATCGTCTGCCTGCCGAACCGCATAGTAATAGAGATCCAGGGAGGAGGTGGATATGATGCCGTCTCCTGATCGAAACAGCCGTTCTCTCCGGACAGTCCGCCTTACGATGGACGCTATGTTCGCCGCTGTCGCTCTGATATTTACGTACGTGGAATTTCTGATCCCCTACAGTGTCGGGATCCCCGGCGTCAAACTGGGCCTGGCCAACATCGTCATTCTTGTTGTCCTCTACGAGATGGACCTGAAGAATGCAGCAGCGGTCAACCTGATCCGCATCGCCATGGCCGGACTGCTGTTTTCCGGCGTGTTCGCCATGCTGTACTCTCTGGCCGGCGGCATGTTCAGCCTTCTGGTCATGTGGGCGCTGAAGAAGACTGGCAGATTTTCCATGATCGGCGTCAGCATGGCGGGGGGCGTCGCCCATAACTTCGGACAGCTGGCCATAGCGGTCTTTGTTGTCTCCAACGCACGGCTGTTCCTGTATTTTCCCGTGCTTGTATTCAGCGGCGTAGCCGCCGGCATCGGCATCGGGATCATCGCTTATGTCATAGACCGTAAACTGCCCCGGCAGCTGTTCCGATAGCCTGCCCCGGTCTTCATAACCAGAACAAGAAAGAATTATGTCAAGAAAGAAGAAGAAAAGCAAGAAAAAACAGCCGGTCAATACTATTGAGCGGTTTATCATCACGAGCTGCAGCAAGATAGAAAGCGCCGCCTATGACCAGGTGGAGCGGGAGTACATGCGCCGGCATAATCCCTTGAAGCGGGGAGAACTCAGGGATTTTCGGGAATCCAGGGAGCGCCGGACAGAGGCGCAGAAGATCCTTGCCCGTGACCCCTTTTACAAAGCCCTGACCGGCCCTGACCCGGCAAACGATCCAGCTGTTCAGGAAGCCTGGGATCAGCGCCGCCAGGAAGACCTTCACCGCCGCATGGTAAAGGAAGCGGAGTTTGTCATACAGGGGATCCTCGGCGATTACGACCTCTACGAGTTCATAGACACCCATGTCTCCCGGGAGACTCTGGAACGGCCGATCATCGACTATTTCAGGGATACAGAATTCTATACCGACGATATCCTGATGGAGCTGATCCGGGAGCACGAGGAGTACTATCCGGAGGATTTCTTCGACGGTCTGTTCGATGATTATTTCGTGGGGACTGGCCGGCTCTATTACGGCCAGCAGGTAGAGAACTCCGGCAGGAGCTGGAGCAGTGACGAGAACTCACAGATCAACAGTTTTCTGTTCGACTCCGGCTGCATAGAAGAAGGCGCCGCTGCCGTTACACGGGCGCTGATGAAAACGCCTGCTTTTGGCGACGCGGCAGACAAATATGGAGCGGAAGAGCTCCGTGATGCGCTGGAACTCTATATTCAGGGACAGCTTCCCGATTACTTCCTCTACGATATCGTCGACGACTTTCAGTCCTCCGCCGATTACCTGCCCCTGATCCTGTCAGGCTCTTACCCCGAGTCTGCCCGGGCTGCGGTTGCCGTATATAACCGGAGGACGAGGGAAAAGACCGAGCGGATCCGGCGGGAGCATGCGGAGAAGAAACGTCTGGAGAAGGAGCTGGAGGAGAAGATCCTCACCCGTATGCCGGATCGGTATATCGATTTCTTCCCCCGGGCACGGGGGATCCAGCGGCATTTTATCCTTCATATCGGACCGACGAACTCCGGCAAGACCCATGACGCACTGAACCGCTATCTCCAGGCAGAAAGCGGCATTTACCTCGCTCCCCTGCGGCTCCTTGCCCACGAGATCTACGAGTATTCTATCAACGAGGATGTCCCCTGCAGCATGATCACCGGGGAGGAGGAGATTCTGACGGAAGGCGCCTCCCACATCTCGTCAACGGTAGAGATGCTGGAACTTCACGCACATTACGATGTAGCCGTGATCGATGAGGCGCAAATGATCATAGACCGTGACCGGGGCTATGCCTGGACCAATGCCATCTGCGGCGTATACGCGGAAGAGATTCACGTCTGCATGGCGCCGGAAGCATTGGATCTGGTCCAGGATCTGATCCACGAATGCGGCGATACGTCAGAAGTCGTCCGCCACGAGCGCATGACGCCTCTGGTCTGCGATCACTCCTTCCGAAAATTCCCGGATGATGTCCGGCCCCACGACGCGCTGATCGTCTTCTCCCGCCGCGACGTCCACGCCTGTGCCGCGGACCTGCGTCATTCTCACGTGCGGGCAAGCCTGATCTACGGCGCTCTGCCCTACCCTGTCCGGAAGAAGGAAGTGCAGAAATTTCTCGAAGGCGAGACCGATGTGGTCGTGTCCACGGACGCCATCGGCATGGGTATGAACCTTCCCATCCAGCGCATCGTCTTTCTCCAGACCACCAAATTCGACGGTGTAGAATCCCGCAGTCTCTATCCTGAGGAATTCCGCCAAATCGCCGGCCGCGCCGGCCGCAGGGGCATGTATAACAAGGGCTATTATGCCTCGGAATTCGATGATGTGCAGCTGAAAGGTCTCCATACGGTGATCGATCACGCGCCCATTTCCTTCCCGGAAACACTGCTTACACTGGATGAGCCCATGAACCAGCTGGTCCAGCGGTGGAATAACCTGCCCAGGCAGGGCGTGTTCAAGGTATCCAAGATCGATCTGGAGCTCTGTGAGATGCTGTGTGCCCAGACGGAAGACAAGCGGCTGATCTATGACTTCCTCTCTCTACCCGTGGATGAAAAGAGCGAGGTCCTCCGGGATCTGTGGTTTCAGCTCTTTCTGCTGGAACTGACCTGGGCGCCAGGCTCCGAGCAGCTGTTCGCCCAGATGTGCGATATCCGCTATAATTCCCAGGACCAGTCGGATCTGGAGCTGGCACACCGGAAATGCGACCTGCTCTACTCCTACGCCCGGAAATTCAAGCATCCGGAGATGAAAGACCACCTCGTAGAAGAGCGGCAGCTCATCTCCCAGCAGATCATGAAACTGCTGGACAGCCAGAATTATGCACAGCGGCGCTGTTCCCGCTGCGGCAGGATGCTGCCCTGGAACTATCCCTTCGGCATATGCCAGACCTGCTACAGCCAGAGCCGGGGCAATCGCCGGGGCGGCCGCAGGAGACGGAGCGGTTCCGGCAGGAGGCGCCGGGGCTGATCGACCGTCCCATGCGCGGCAATAAAAAAGGAGCTGAGTTCTGATATTCAAATCGCTATCGGAAATCAGCTCCTTATTTTTTACGTTCTGACATCCCTTGTAAGGATGCCGGGCGTCAACGAGACTTACTCAGCGGTTGCCTGTTCTGCTGCAGCCGCAGCCTTTTTGGCTGCTACAGCCTGCTTAGCCGCTTCGATCTGTTCCGGCGTCATCTTCGGTTTCGCCGGAGCCTTCTTCTTGCGGTAGTTATGGATCGCGCCGGTCGGGCATACCTTGGCGCATAATCCGCAGTTCTTGCACTTGTCCGGATCAATGTACGCCAGGTTGTTCTCAACGTGGATCGCGTCGAACTTACATTCCTTGGTGCACTTCATGCAGCCGATGCAGGCATTTGTGCACTCTTTGCGAGCCTGTGCGCCCTTCTCTGTGTTATGACACTTAACGATGACAACATTCTTAGCCGGAGAAATGCGGATCAGGCTGTTGGGGCATGCTTCTGCGCAGGCTCCGCAGGATGTGCACTTCTCTGTGTCTACTGTTGCAACGCCATCTTTAATATGGATCGCGTCGAAGCTGCATGCAGCCTCGCAGTCGCCCAGTCCAAGGCATCCGAAGGGGCATGCGTTCATGCCGCCGAACAGGTTCTTCGCTGCCTTGCAGGTCTTGATGTCATTATACTGAAGGAGCGGTTTGACCGCATCGCGGGTGCCGTTGCACATAACAACAGCAACTTCTTTCTCTCCTACCTCAGCAGTCTTGCCGAGGATCTCCGCCAGTTTCTCAGCTACAGCCGGGCCGCCGACAGGGCAGGCGCTGCAGCTTGCGTCGGGATCTTCCACCAGCGCGTTGGCATAGTCATCACATCCGGCATATCCGCATCCGCCGCAGTTCGCGCCAGGCAGAGCCGCACGCAGGAGCGGGAAACGCTCGTCCACTTCTACGGCGAACACCTTGGAAGCGTAGCTCAGGATAACGGAAGCAACGAGTCCGATCAGAACTACTACCACAATTGCAATTACTATAAGATTCATTACCTATCTCGCCTCCATTCTTATGAAAACATGCCCTGGAAGCCCATGAAGCTCAAAGACAGTATTGCAGCAGTAATTAACGTGATGGGCACTCCGCGGAAGGATACCGGCATTCTGCTCTCGTCGACCAGCTTGGTTCTTACGCCGGCGAAGATAACGATAGCGAACAGGAATCCGACACCAGCTCCGAAGGAGTTGAACAGTGCCTCGATATAGTTATAGTTGTTATCAATGTTGTTGATGCAGACACCCAGTACAGCGCAGTTCGTTGTGATCAGGGGAAGGAAGATACCGAGGGACTTATACAGAGCCGGCATGCTCTTCTTCATGAACATCTCAACGAGCTGTACCAGTGCAGCGATTACGAGAATGAATACGATCGTCTGCAGGTATCCGATCTCAAACTTGTTCAGCAGCTGCATCAGAGGCCATGTGGCGGCAGTTGCCAGTACCATTACGAACGTAACGGCAATGCCCATGCCCTTGGCAGAATCCAGATCCTTGGATACACCCAGGAACGGGCAGATTCCCAGGAACTGAGCCAGAGGGTAGTTGCTTACGATCACCATGCTGATGATGATCACGAGAATATTGCTGATCATGCTACCTCTCCTTTCTGCTCTTCAGCATCTGCAGGCAGTCCGGGTTCTACCTCGTGCTTGATCTTGCTCTTGTCTCTTGTGCAGTAAGCAACGAGAGCCATGATCGTAGCGAAGGCGAAGAATCCGCCCGGAGCCAGGTTGAAGATTCCCATGCCCGGGATGAACTTGTCCAGAACATGGAATCCAAGCCATGTGCCGGAGCCCAGGATCTCTCTCATGGATCCCATCAGGAACAGGGCGAATGTAAATCCGATTCCCATTCCGATGCCGTCCAGTGCGGAATCGATAACGGAGTTCTTGTTTGCAAATGCCTCAGCACGGCCGAGGATGATGCAGTTTACAACGATCAGAGGTATGAACAGTCCCAGCGAGGAGTAAAGCGCAGGAACGTAAGCCTGCAGCAGCAGCTGTACAACTGTTACGAAACCAGCGATTACTACGATGTAGCACGGGATTCTTACCTTATCAGGAATGATATTTCTCAGAAGAGAAATTACGATATTGGAGCAAATCAGTACTGCCATGGCGGAGATACCCATACCGACGCCGTTAACTACAGAGGTAGTAACAGCCAGTGTAGGACAGGTTCCGAGAACCAGGACCAGTACCGGGTTTTCCTTTACAAAACCATTGGTCAGGATGCTCAGTTTGCTTTTCTTTTCCATTACTGTATGCCTCCCATCTTATTGTACTGATCAAGAGCGGCGTACACGCCGTAATGGACCGCGCTTCCGGAAACAGAAGCTCCGCTGATGTACTTGATCTGTCCGTCGTCCTTGACGCTTGTGGAGTTCAGCTTGTTCAGACCCTTATACTGTTTCAGGTATGAGGGTTCAAAGTCCTTGGTACCCAGTCCCGGGGTATCCGCGTGTTCTGTTACGGCAACGCCGGTAACAGCGCCCTTGTTGTCAAGGCCTACCATCATGGTCAGTGCGCCGCCGAAAGACTTGGATACAACAGTGCAGACCATTCCGCTCTTGTTGTTGGCAACATAGCACTCTTCTACATAAACGGCACTGGGCTGTTCTACGACCAGATCTCCGTTATATGCTGTGAACTGTTTCTCCGCTGCCGGGAGAAGCTGTCCTCTCGTAGCGTCTGCCGCAGCCTTGGTGTTCGTGTCGATTACCGGCTTGGTCATGCCGTATACAACAGCCAGAGCCGCACTGATAACAAGACAGATCGCAACCAGTACTACAACAGGTGCAATATATTCTTTATAAGTGTTACTTTTCATTTTTCTTTGCACCTCCATAGAAGTTGTTGATGGCCCAGCGGTCGATCAGCGGAGTCATCATGTTCATGAACAGGATCGCAAAGGAAACGCCCTCCGGGTAAGAACACCAGATACGGATGATCATGGTCACAAGACCGCATCCGATACCAAAGACGAGCTTGCCTTTGTTCATGATCGGGGAAGTAACATAGTCTGTGGCGCAGAAGAAAGCTCCGAACATCACGCCGCCTGCGCAGATGTGGAAGATCGCCATATGGAATGCGCCGTAGTCACCGCCGATAACTGCATAGTAGATCAGAGCGAATACAAAGACTGTACCGATGAAAGCAGCCGGAATGATCGGGCTGATGATCTTTCTCCAGATCAGGAACACTCCGCCAATGAGGATAGCCAGCGCGCTGACTTCTCCCATGGAACCGCCGCAGTTACCGAGGAACAGATCCATGTTGCTTGGGAGCGTGATCCCCGGTGTTCCCTTGGCAACCTCACCCAGAAGATTCAGTGCCGTTGCGCCTGTCGTCGCGTCAACGCCGGACAGTCTGGTAACAGGCCATGTCGTCATCTGTGTTGTGAAGGACAGCAGCAGTACGATACGTCCTACGATAGCCGGGTTCGCGATGTTGCGGCCCAGTCCGCCGAACATGCACTTGACAATGACGATGGATACGAAGCATCCGATGATCGCCATCCAGTACGGGAAGCTGGAAGGAAGGTTCATTGCCAGGATC
The DNA here is from genome assembly GCA_900315125.1 of uncultured Eubacteriales bacterium. Classification (GTDB taxonomy): domain Bacteria; phylum Bacillota; class Clostridia; order Peptostreptococcales; family Anaerovoracaceae; genus Aminicella. The sequence continues at coordinate 35,196 of OMXT01000061.1, read as the reverse complement.
AGTCCCGTAACGCATGCAGAACAGTCTGAAACGGTCTGGGGACGGTGCATCAGTTTATTGTATGCCCACTCGAAGAAGGCAGATGCTGCAACGCATACGATGGTCAGGATCAGTGCGCGGATGCCGAACATCACGACGCTGACGATCAGCGCCGGGCAAATGGCAAGGCAGACCATCATCATTGTTTTCTGAGTATCCAGCTTAGTGACCAGATGCGGTGATGAGGATACTGTCAGATTGTCAAAAAAAGTATTCTTATCCATTACTTCTTACTGGCCTCCTTTACCATGGCTTTCCCGAGCTTGTTCATGAAGGCCAGAGGTCTTCTCGCCGGACATACAAAGGAACAGCTTCCGCACTCCATGCACTGCATTACCTGGAGCTTATTCAGCATGTCGACATCCTTATTCTCATAAGCGTCGGCAAGGCCGGTGGGCAGCAGGTTGAACGGGCACGCATGGTGACATCTTCCGCAGTTGATGCAGGCAGTCTCTTCCGGAATGTATGCCTGCTCTCTGGAGAACGCCAGTATTGCGTTATTATTCTTAACGATCGGCATGCGGTCAGAGAAGATCGCTCTTCCCATCATCGGTCCGCCCATCAGGATCTTGGTGGGTTCAGACTTGTATCCGCCGCAGAAGTCCATGATGTCATGGATCATCGTTCCGATCGGAGCCACAACATTCTTCGGCTGCGATACAGCGTCGCCGTCTATGGTCATTCTCTTCTTGGTAAGAGGAATTCCATCCTTAATATACTGTCCCCAGAAAGCAACAGATGTTACGTTGGAAACGATGACACCCAACTGTGCCGGCAGTACTCCGGCGTCGCAGTGCTTGCCGGTGATCTCATAGATCAGTACACGCTCAGCGCCCTTCGGGTAACGAGCCTGCAGCTTGAATGTCTTGAGGTTCGTGATCCCCTGCTCCGCGATCAGTTTGTCGAAGTTAGCAATGGCATCCGGCTTATTCTCCTCGATGGCGATATAGCCCATGTCTGTTTCCAGATACTTCATGATCATCTCTGCGCCGTCGATCACGTTCTGTGCATCCTCGAGCATGGTCCTGTGGTCAGATGTGATGAACGGCTCGCACTCAGCACCGTTGATGATGAATGTGTGCACCTCATCCTTATTCTTGGGGTTGAACTTGATGTGAGTCGGGAAAGACGCACCTCCCAGACCTACCAGCCCGCTCTCTCTGACTGCCTTGAGGAAACTGTCCATGTCGTTGATTTCCGGCTTATGGATGTCTTCCGCCAGTTCCTGCTTCTTGTCAGCCTCGATGACCACCAGAGTGTCGTTGCCGCCCATGGCGCTGCGCTGCGTCTCAATTCCGGTTACTGTGCCTGAAACGCTGGCATGTACCGGAACGCTGAGAAACGCCTCCGTGTTGTCGCCGATCTTCTGTCCGACCTTGACGGTATCGCCCTTCTTAACCAGCGGTTTGCAGGGCGCTCCCAGGTTCTGGGACATAGAAATTTTGACAATGTCAGGAATCGGCATCACCTCGGTTTCAGAGCCGGCAGTATTCTTATAATGCCCGGCATCGATGCTATGCAAGTGCTTTGCATTAGAACTCATATTGAAACCTTCCTTTCTAAAAAATAGTAATCTTATTATTGCTCAGAAGAAAAGTGCCGCTTCCGCGCCAGTTTCTCCCTTTAAAATCATACGGATAAATTATACACCAGCCCATCACAAAAAGCATCTGTTTTTTCACATTCACGACACAATTATGTATACAGCATTCCGTTCTATATTCTTCCTTTTTCTATTTAACCTCTCCGACCAGAATCTCTCGCTCTAAACTGACGCCCATGACACTTTCACCCCGGTCAAGCATATGTTCAATCCTCCGTATCACTTGGAATTCCAGCACTTCCCCAGGACAAACAAGGGGGATCCCGGGCGGGTACGGCACAATCGGACGGGCGCAGATTCTTCCAGCGGAAGCAGCAAGAGGGATTTCCTCCGACTGCAGAGGCAGCGTTGTTCGCTCAGGCAGTGAGTCCATTTCGTCGATCTCGTCATCAAGCGATGCGTTTTCGGTTCGCTCGCTGTCCGTAAAGGATCCGGCGATTTCCTTCAGCGCCTTCAGCAGGTATTCATAATCCTCCCTGACATTGCCGATCCCCGTAAGGCACATAACGATATTACCCGACGCGAGCTCCGGATAAATATTCCTCTTCATCAGTTCGTCCTGCAGACCCATGCCCGTCAGTCCCCTGCCGCTCATATCCAGATCGAGCTTGGTTTGGTCCAGGAACGGATCCTCCAAAATGCCGAGGCCCGGTACCGCCTGGGCGGCGCTGCGGAACCATAATACATCTTCCTTCCACTGTTCCATCAGTTCCTGTCCGTGTTCTTCCAGGACAGCAGCATTCATCGCCAGCGATGTCATCAGCAGATAGGACGGACTGGAACTCTGTATCATTTCCAGGGCGTATTCCGCTTCCTTCAGATCGATACGATCGCTGTAGAGGTTCAGCACAGCGCTCTGGGTGAAGGATGCCAGGGTCTTATGGGTGCTGTTGATCACGGCGTCGGCTCCCTGGAGCGCGGCGGAACGCGGCGGATCGGAAGGATGCAGGCGATCCATCATTATCAGGTGGGCGCCATGGGCTTCATCCACGATCAAAGGCATGTCTGCCCGGTGACAGACATCAGCGATAGAGGAAATGTCACTGCAGATCCCGTAATAATTCGGACTGGTGATGATCACTGCAGCCGCATCCGGTGCCTGGTCAATAGCCCGGCGGACAGACTGCGCAGTGACAGGACCTGCAATGCCCCAGTCAGGAAGGATCTGCGGGCGGACATACACAGGCGACGCCCCTGCAAGGGTCAGCCCGCTGTAGACCGATTTATGACTGTTTCTGGCAATAATAAAGGAAGGCTTCCAGATGCCGGCCTGTCTTGCCTTTGCTGCTGCGGCGATGATCGAAGCGACGATCCCCGCGCTGCTCCCCCCTACGAGAAGATAAGACGCGCAGGATCTGTACAGACAGCGGTACTGTTCCATAAGATCTGCGATGACCGACTCGGGCTGAAAGAGATTATCCGCCCCGGGGATCTCTGTGATATCAATATCTGCAAGGTGATCCAGCACATCGCCGTAACCGAACCTGCGAAAGAAAGCCATGCCTTTGTGCCCGGGCATATGAAAAGACACCGGGCTTTTCGCCTGGTGCTTCATCAGAAAATCGATAAGGGAATGATCTGTCATTATATTCTCCTTTATAACAGCGGACTGAACACCCGCAGGACGGAGGCGATGAACTGCTCCAGAAGATTGCGGTGAAAATATTCCTCCGTGATCTCCTGGCTCCTGTGAAATGTCTGGATGCAGTCGCCCCGAATGTCCATGATTGCGCTGTTGTCATAGAGCAGCGTCCCGCACTCAAAATGAAGGAAAAGACTCCGGTAGTCGATATTTATCGTCCCCACACAGGCGATCCGGTCATCGGAAACAAAGCTCTTCGCATGAATGAACCCCGGCGTGTACTCATAAATGCGCACACCCGCCTTCAGCAGTGTCAGGTAATGGGAGCGGGTCAGCGCATAGACAATCTTCTTATCGGGTATGCCCGGCGTGACCAGGCGCACGTCGACCCCGCGCCTTGCGGCAAGCGTCATAGCCGTCACCATCTCATTGTCGGGCAGCAGATAGGGTGTATAAATAAAGACATAATCCTCTGCCTGGCCCAGAATGTCCAGATAGACATTTTCTCCGAGATTTTCGTCATCCAGAGGTGTGTCGGAAAATGGCTGGACCACGCCGTCGGATGGAAACTCCTGGTGGTGCCACTGGTGGGGGCGGAACAGATCATAGTCCACATCTGTCTTATGGAACGCATTCCACATATTGAGGAACATGACCGTAAAATTCCACACTCCTTCGCCATAGACCCGGACTGCCGTGTCCTTCCAGTGGCCGAAGCGGACGATCCGGTTCGCGTACTCATCGGCAATATTCGTTCCGCCGGTATATCCGATATATCCGTCGATCACACAGATTTTCCTGTGATCCCTGTTGTTGTAGACTAGAGAGAGAAAAGGCCGCATGGGATTGAAGTTCAGCACCTTGACGCCTGCCTCCGTCAGATCTCTGTGGAAATGCCGGGGCAGTTTGTTTATGGATCCCACATCATCGTAGATCAGGCGCACATCCAGGCCTTCTTTCGCCTTCTCCTTAAGGAGAGAGAATACATCGTCCCACAGGCTCCCCCTGCTGATGATGAAATACTCTATGAATATGAAATGATCGGCCTCTGAGATATCCTGCAGCATATCCGCGAACTGCCGGTCGCCTACTTCATAGTAACGGGCAGAGGTATGAGACCATGCCGGATAGGGACCCTGGCCGGATACATATTCCGCCGTACGCTGCAGTCTGTTGGAGATCCCTGTCAGACGCAGGTTCTCCTCCTGCTCCAGATCCTCTCTGTGAGCCGACTCCACTGGATCGATCCTTTTCTTCAGAGAGCGTGCCGGCCGTTTAGAGCCGAAGAGGAGATATACCACGCTGCCGAATATGGGCAGGAGCCCCAATAGGAACAGCCACCCTATTTTATAGGCGGGGTTATAGTCCCTGTATATGATGTACAGCGCCAGTACGACTGCCAGAATCTTAAATCCGTGATCGATCCATTCCGCGTAAGCGACAAAGCGAAAGGTGAGCAGTCCCAGCAGGTAAGTCTGCAGGACGAAGGCTGCAACGGTCAGGGTCAGACGGTTGAATAAGATATTAAATATTTTGCCGATGATTCTATGCATTGCATGCTCCTAATCCCGCGGTACCCTGTTCCGGCGGCGCTCGTGAAAATGCCGAAAGTGCCGGTCCCTGTCAGGACCGGCAGCTGTTGCGTATTTCTTTAGTTTATTCCAGGATTCTGCGTCACATTGCGCATGAAATCCTGCACGAGTGTGTTCATACACCTCCGGCAGCGGGCCGTCATCCCTGATGGAGCCGTTCAGTACAAAGACCACACAGTCCATACGGCTCCTCCTCTGCCAGGTACCATTTTCCTTCTATCTTGAAGTATTCCGGGTAAATGGACATGGCGTGGAAACCGGCAGGCGCCGCCTTATCCACCGGCGCTGCCTCCAGCCTCGCATTGGGTGCCTTGACAAAGCGCTCTTCTGAAAAGTCAGGGTAGATATAATCTGGTAATTTAAACATCCTTTTTCTCGATTCTTTCAACGCCGCCCATGTATTTTCTCAGGACTTCAGGAATAATGACGCTGCCGTCCTCCTGCTGGAAATTCTCCAGGATCGCAGCTGTCGTGCGGCCTACCGCAAGTCCTGAGCCGTTCAGCGTGTGGACGAATTCCGGTTTTCCGCCGTCTCTGCGGAAGCGGATATTCGCTCTGCGCGCCTGGAAGTCCAGGAAATTGGAGCAGGATGAGATCTCAACGTATCTTCCGTAGCTGGGCATCCATACTTCGATATCGTAGGTCATAGCAGAGGAGAATCCCAGATCGCCGGAGCTCAGTCTTACCACATGGTAAGGCAGACCGAGGCGCTTCAGTACCTCTTCCGCGTCATTTGTCAGTGACTCCAGCTCATCCCAGGATGTCTCCGGCTTAACGAACTTGACCAGCTCTACCTTATTGAACTGATGCTGACGGATGATGCCCCGGGTGTCTCTTCCGGCGGATCCTGCCTCTGCACGGAAGCAGGGAGTATATGCTGTATAATGAATCGGGAGCTCCGCTTCATCGATGATCTCATTTCCCCTGAGGTTCGTTACAGGAACTTCCGCCGTCGGGATAAGGAAGAAATCCTTCTGGGGAACGTAGAACATGTCGTCCTCAAACTTCGGCAGCTGGCCGGTACCGGTCATCGCCGCACGATTTACCATGAAAGGAGGCAGGATCTCTGTATAGTCCTGTTCTATGGTATGCAGGTCCAGCATGAAGCATGTGATCGCACGTTCCAGGCGGGCACCCAGGCCTTTGTACACGGTGAAACGAGCCCCTGCGATCTTGGCAGCCCTTTCAAAGTCAAGGATATCCAGATCCTCTCCGATGTCCCAGTGAGCCTTGGGCTCAAAGTCAAATGCTGTAGGCTCGCCCCATTTGCGGATCTCAACATTATCCGAATCGTCTTTTCCAAACTGGACATCATCCGCCGGCGTGTTGGGCACGTTCAGCAGCGCATTGCGCAGGTTCGTCTCGATCTCAGAGAGTCTGCCGTCCATTTCCTTGATCTTAGCGGAGAGTTCCTTCATCTCAGCCATGACCTTCGTTGTATCTTCTCCAGCCTTTTTCATCTTGGGGATCTCTCTGGAAACGGTCTTCTGCTCGTGCTTCAGCGATTCCACTTCTGCCAGCAGATCTCTGCGTTCTTCGTCATATTTCTTAACGTCGCCGATGCCGAAATCGCCCTTTCCGCGGAATTCTACTCTTTCCTTTACGTGCTCATAATCTTCTCTGATGCGTTTAATGTCCAGCATTTCCTTACTCCTATAATACCTTAAAGCAAATTCTTTTTATAGACGTTATAAAGTGTTCTCAGTTCTTCCTCTTTCGCCTGGATCGCCAGCTGAAGCTGGGACGCCTGGTCGTACTGGCCCTGTTCCAGCGCCTCCCTTGCCCGGGTCAGGAGGCACTTGTCAGTGATCGTATCCTTTCCCAGCTCATGGCGGATCTTATCGATGGCCAGCCAGTTCTTAATATCGTAGTCGGAGAAGTCATCTTCTCTGTGTTTTTTCCGGCAGCTTCGGATAAACTCCATGGCGCCGGGAATCAGGCGGTCATGGAATTCCAGGCTCCACTGCGACAAAGCCTGGACCCGGTAGGAATCGAGCAGGACCGGCGATATCACATCTTCTCTGCCGAGGATCTCTGTTTTTTCCGGATATTCATCGAAAGCCTGGAGATTTTCCCAGACCGTAGCCGGCGCCCTGCCGAACAGCTTCTCCCTCTCCTCTTCGGAATAATATTCAAATACATCTTCTTCACTGCGGTATTCTCTGTCCTTCTCCAGGTAGAAATCCTCTTCTCCGTATTTCTTGGACAGAGACTTCGTCAGCTCTGCAGGCGTTTTCTCCGCTCCGAGCACAGCGCTGACGCCGTCGATGATCGCCATAAAGGACGCGGCCAGTACAAGGTATGTATTGCTCTTCGGGTTCGGCGACCGAAGTTCGAATCGCGTGGAAAGCGGGTTCTGGGTGTCCCGGATCAGCCCTGCCAGGACTGTCCTGTTTCTGGAAGGCATATCCACGCTCTTTCCCAGCGATGTGACGATGCAAACCGGCGCTTCATATCCTGGTTTGAGCCGGTTCAGGGAATCCGTCGAGGAGCTGATGAATGGGTTGATTACTTCATAGTTCTTGAGGATCCCCATGAGCGCACCGAATCCGACAGGACTCATGTAATCCTTCTTCATGTCTTCCGGCGCAAAAAGACTGACGGTCTTACCATTTTTCAGTTTCGCCGCAAGACCGATATGGGTATGTTCCCCGCTGCCCGCAACACCGTCAAAGGGCTTGGCCATAAATGTAACATCCAGGCCGTGCATGGTGAATATGTCACGGACAACGTACTTGACCTGATTTTCGTTATCTGCCGCTTGCATGGCGTCAGTGAATTTCCAGTCGATCTCCAGCTGCTCCATGACGTGGTCATAATGACCGCCCGCACCCATTCTCGCCTTGACGCCTCCAACTTCTTTATGCCCCATTTCTATATTAAAGCCATAGCAGTCCAGAATCCTCAGCGTTTCTTCCAGTGCTGTCCTGACCTCGCCATAGGTGCGCTTCCAGTACTGCTCTTTCAGTGTCTGAGCTGTGAAGAGCTGTTCTCTGTCCCCTTTATCATCCGGTGTCTTGACCCAGAATTCCAGCTCCGTGGCGCTCGTGATCATGAGCTGATCGATATCGTCGGCGCTGTCCGCCCCGCTGATATACTGAAATACATAGGGATGACTCTTCAGCTCTGCCATGATATTTTTCTTCAGGCAGCGAAGGGCGTCCTTCAGTATGGAGCGGGATCCGCACTGGAATGTCTCGTTGTGAACGAGGAAAGACGGAATCCGCAGCGTTCCTGTGGGAAGACCCAGCTTCCGGTCGATGTTGACGAAGTTGTAGTCGACATACCAGTTTGCTTCCATGTCTGCAATGATGTCGACCCGGGCATTTCCCAGGTCGGCGATCTGAGGCAGGGCTACACTGGAGCCGTCGGTCTGTACGCCTTCTGCCAGCATTTTCTCCATATCTTTCATGAATACACTGACAGGAATTTTTTCATCGGTGTCGTGGCCGCCCATGTCTATGCCCACAAAGGATACATACTGTACTTCCGGATGTTCCTCCAGGAGTTCTCTGACATGGCCGCAGTCGTGTTCCCCTCTGGGGATGGTGAACAGCATCTTATCTGTGTTAAAATCCAGCATTCGTTCCTTCCATTCTGCAGATTGGCTCTGCGGTGCCCGGGCCGCGGCAGCGCGGCCCGGGCAGTCTCTTAAAAGCAGTGGGACATTCTGCAGGGGCGTGTGCCCCTGCAGGAATGTCCCTCTGCGTCTTCCTTTTATTTTCTGTAACTAGGACAGCTTGCCCAGTGCATCGGACAGCTGATCCATGTACTTGCCGTAGGCTGCCCAGTCGCCGTCCTTCAGCGCTTTCTGCGCATTATCATAGGCGCTCTGTGCATCCTGGATGTAATCGTTCTTCGATTTCTTCTCTCCGCTGCTTGTCTTGACCTTCACGTCGCCGGACTCATCGGCTCCTCCGTTGTCTCCGAACAGCTCCTTCAGCGCATCGCCCAGTGTCGGCTCATAGGCAATGGTGTCACCGTAAACGACGATGACCCGCTTGACTTCCGGGATGGCGGAGTTCGACGCTTCCAGGTAAACCGGCTCTACATAGAGCAGGGAGTCATTCACCGGGATGACAAACAGATTTCCTCTGCTGTAGTCTGTACCCGCTGAACTCCACAGGGAGAAGTCCTGAGAAATCTCCGTGTTCTGGTCGATCTGCGCTTCCACCTGCTCCGGCCCGTATATCGTCTTGCTCTTCGGGAACTTGTACAGGACGATCTCGCCGTAATGATCTGTGTCGTTCCTGGCGATCATCAGAGCCGTCATGTTCTTCTTGTCCTCCGGAGTGAAGGGGATGGAACTGATAAATTCCGCATCCTTTTCGCCAGGCAGATTGACGATATAATAGTTCGGCGTCATCGCACGGTTCTTTGTTCCGTATGTCTCGTTAGCGATGGCCCACATATCCTCTTTCTGATAGAATACCTTGACATCATTCATGTGATATCTCTTATAGATATTCGCCTGAATCTGGAACAGGGCATTCGGATAACGGATATGGGACTGCAGTTCCTCGGGCATCGTATCGAAGTCCTTGAACAGCGTCGGATAAATCTTCTGATATGTCTTTGCTATAGGATCCTTCTTATCTATGATGTAATAATTCACATCACCATTGTAGGCGTCAACGACGACCTTTATGGAGTTCCTGATATAGTTCGTCGTCCCGCTGACTCCGCCGTAGGGCTCAGAGTACGGATAATAGGAACTTGTTGTGTAAGCATCTACGATCCAGTAGATCCGTCCGTTGGCAGTTACCGCATAGGGATCGTCCTCATAGGCAAGGTATGGCATGATCCTCTGTACCCTGTCCTCCACATTTCTGTAGATCAGAATCTTGGACTGACCGCTCAGGTTGGAGGAGACCAGGATCTTAAAGCTTCCTTCCCGGATCGCAAACATTACTCTCGCAAATGGATTCAGCTTGATTCCCGCATGTCCCTTATACTTGGTATACTTGTTCGTATCGCCGTCAGGATAGTCGAACTCGTCCTCGCTCGTATTGACCAGCGAGTAATCATCGGTCATCTCTCCAAAATAGATCCTCGGTTCCTTGATTGGGATCTCCTTGATCGAGGATTCCGGCGGGATATTCTTGATCAGCACGTCCGGCTGACCGCTTGCCGTGACGGTGTTTACCTTGGACAGCGCGTAGCCGAAGCCATGGGTGTATTTGATATGCCTGTTCAGCCATGTGTCCGAGATCTTGCTCTCATCGATCTCTCTTGTCGAGAGGTAGGTCTGGGTCAGCTTTCCGTTGATCATGTAGCGGTCGACGTCCACGTCATTGAACGTGTAGTACTGACGGATACTCTGTGTCTGGTTGTAGAATGTCTTTACCGGAGTATAATCGTTGATCCTGATGTTAGAGAAGGTAGCCTCGTTCTCGCTGATATCTTTCGCCGAAAGATTCTGCTCCGCAGCATACTGCTTGGCTGTAACATTATCCAACTGATAGGCGGACTGTGTATACTGGATATTCCGGGTCAGGTACTTGCTCTCTTTGTCAAGTTCATCAGGTGATACGACCCATGCCTGTACGACCATGGCAAGCACTACGCCGATAACGCCGACGCCGATCATGATCACAGGGACAGTAAAGATCTTCTTGATTTCTTTTTTATGGATATATACTGCTGTGGTGATCGCTCCAATCAGGGACAGTACCACCAGTACGCGATAAACCCACAGATTTACAGTAACATCGGTGAATCCCGCGCCGTAAACCGCGCCGGTATGAGCGTGCAGCAGGTCAAACTGCTTCAGGAAGAAGTTCAGCGCCAGCATCAGGAAAAACACAACGCCCAGCACCGTCAGCTGGTGGCTTGCAATGCCGATCAGCTGTCTGAAGTTATTATCATCAAATGATCTGCGGCGTTTTGGTCTCCTGCGGGCTCCGCCCATTCCCTCGAACATCTTGCCAAAGGGCGTATTGTCTCCGAATGGATTGTTGCTTCCGGTATAACGGTCTTCATCATCAGTGAAATCTGCAGTCTCTTCTTCTCTTTCCAGAATATCCGGACCGTGCATGGTGATCAGAACGACATAGTAAAGAATCGTCATGAGCACCATCAGGATGATGACCACAAGCAGAAGCTCATTCAGCTGCTTCAGGAAATCTAACTTAAATATATAGAAGGATATATCCAGATTGAACAGCGGATCCTTCTTCCCGAAAGACGTGGAATTAAAAAATTCCAGGCCCCGGAACCACAGCTTGCGGGCTGTGTAGAACGCAACGATTGCCGCAAAGACAATGGCGATCAGGTTGGTATACCTGCCCAGCCTCCGCATATCCGTCGCTTCATGGGACTCAATCTTAGCAAAATAACTTTTCCTGAGCCTGTGAAGGTAATAATCCAGGATCAGTCCGACAACAACGAACACCGGGATGCCGATCTTCAGCTGGGTGAACAGCTCCGTGAAAAATACCTTAACATACTTCATTTCCGCGAACCACATCCAGTCTGTGATGAAGTTCACGAGAAGAAGCAGGATGGCTATGATGATTACTATGAACAGTATAACTATACTTAACCTGCGCGGCGGCTTCTGTTCTCTCGTCTGCTTAGCGCCTTTCAAAATCTCTTCCTCCCCTAACAGTTAAACAACTCAGCAGCCCGATCCCCGGGCTGCACGATCCGGACAGGCTGTTCCTGCCCAGCCCGGATCAGCCGAACAGCGATCCGATGCTTCCGTATACGCTGTTGAAAATATCCTGCAGTTTGATTGCAGCTGCGCTGTCCGGTGCCATGTACTTAATGGCAATGACAAGAATCTCTGCGATGATCAGTATGCAGAGTATGATTGCCAGTACCTTCAGACCGGTATGCTTCTTCGGCTTATCTTTCTTTCCGTTCTTCTCTTCCAGGATCTCGTCTGCGAAAACATCGTGATATGTTATTCTGGAGTCCGCCTGATCGGCTGTGCCGGCAGCATCTGCTTTCACTCTGTCTTCTATGGACTGTTCCGCCGCAGTAGCCGCAACCGCAGCGGCCGCAGCTGCCGGTTTAAGATCCTTTTTCGGCTCAGCCGGTGCAAATTTGAAGAAATCATCTTCTCTGCTGTGCGCCGGTTCCTGAATCGGTGCTTCAACCGGTGCTTCTGCTGCCGGCTCATCGAACATGGTCTGAGGCTCTGCCGCCTTGTCCAGCGGTGCCTCAGCAGCTGACTGCTCTGCGTCCGGAATGAAATCCTTCAGGAAATCGTCTACTGCTGCAGGCGCTGCCGGAGCAGTCTGATCCGCGTCAGCCCTGAAACCTGTACTCTGGCTCACCGGCTCCTCTGCTGCCTGCGCCGGTTCTTCTGCCGGTTCTGCCTCCGGTTCTTCTTCGTCCAGACGGATTCCCATCTCCCGTTCTACCTTCTGGCGGAAAAGTTCCAGTTCCTTTTCAGGATCAAAAGCCTGAGGTGCCGGTTCTTCTTCCGTAATGACGAGATCATCCAGCACATTGCTGTTATCAGAAACGGTCTGTTCTTCGCTTTCCGGTACCAGTGCCTCTTCTGACGCTAATTCCTCTGCTTCCGGAGCTTCTTCCGGCATTTCTTCTGCCGCAGTCTCCTCCGGTACTGCGAATTCCGGTTCCTGAGGAGTCTCTTCTGCAAACGATGCCTCTTCCGCTGCATGCTCAGGCTCCTGAACGAATGCATCTTCAGACGCGGCCTCCTCTGCAGCCGGCTCAGCTTCCGGCTGTTTCTTCGCCGCGGCCTGAAGGAGCGCTGCCAGCGACATTTCCTTAGAGTTCAGCTCCTTAAGATAATCTTCAACTTTTGCTTCACTCTGATCTATGGTCTCCGGTTCCGCAGGTTCTGCCTCAGCAGTTTCCTGTTCCGGTATATCCGCCGGTTCTGTCTCCGGCTCGTTATCCTCAATATCTGCAGCAGATTCAGCCTCAGGCTGTTCCTCTGCAATAGCTTCCGCAGGCTCTTCTTCCTCTGCCTCCGGAGATTCTTCCTGTTCAGCAATTACAGGTTCCGTCTCCAATTCTGCAGGCGTCTCATCCGCAGCTGCTGATTCTGCAGCTGCCGGCTCTGCAATTACCGGCTCTGCATTGACCTGTTCCGGCACATGACTGAGAACCGTGCCGACATAAACCGGTTCCGCCTTCTGCTCATCTTCCGGCGCAGCGATGGCTTCCGATTCCTCCTCAGCAGACTCTTCTGCAGCCGGTTCTTCCTCAGCAGACTCCGGCTGGCTTGCCTCAAGCTGCTCTTCCACGGCTTCCGTTTCTGCCGCAGGCTCCTCCGCTTCCGCCTCAGCTTCAGAGGGTTCCGCACGCTCCTGTGCTTCTTCCTCCGCCTCTGCTACTTCCGGCGCAGCAGTCTCAGATTCTTCCGTTTCTTCCGCTTCCGGCTCTGCAGCTTCCGCTGCAGCAGTTTCTGCCTCTTCCGGTACTGCCGCAGCAGCTTCTTCCGCTTTAGCAGGTTCGGTCTGTGCAGCTGCTTCCGGCGCCGTTTCTGCGTCCACTGCAGGCGCTGTCTCCGGTGCTTCTTCTGCATTCTCTGCTGTTTCCGGCTCCAGTGCGGCTGCCTTCTCCGCTTCCTTCGCTGCATCAAGATCGATCCGTTTGGCGTCACGTTCCGCGTCTGCCTCGATCTGTGCCTTCAGCCGGTTATATTCTTTGTCCAGGAGTTCCTGAAATTCTTCGTTCTTCTTATTGTATGTATAGAACTTGTCGATCTTCTGAGTCTTGCTCAGGTCCTCCGGCTTATCCACTGCATCCACGCGAACGGTCTCGGAAATGTTGCCGTCGTGATCCTTTACGCCAAAGATCGCCTCTTCCAGCTCCTTCTCATGCTGTTTCTGCTTCTCCGCGGCAGCAGCCTCGCGTTTGCGTGCTTCTACCTCTTCAAAGTCTTCTTTCCCCTTCAGTTTCGGAGTCTCTTTTTCTCTCTTTCTGCGGGAATGCTCGTCGCTTACAGATTCCCAGCTGAAATCCACATCCTCGGTTCTCTTGGGCTTCTCCGTGGGAAAACCGTCCAGATCCCAGTTGAATTCCTCAAACTGGAATTTTCTTTTATGCGGCTGTTCCTCCTGAGGTTTCTCAGGCTGTGCAGCACTGGTCGGACTCTGCGTCGCTTCCTTTTCACGGAAGGACGGGGTGAAACCACTGCCCTGGGTTGCAGGCGTCTCCGGAACTACCCGGCTCCCGCAGTTAGGACAGAACCTGTCCCCGTCATTTAACAGATGTCCACAATTCTTACAAATCATATCTGCCTCCTGCATACTGTAATTACTATCTATCTGATCTGCTTCCTCAATTCTTCAGCAGAGTAGACTCTGCCCCGCTTATCGACTCCGCAGTTTCTTTCGGTAAATCTTCTTTCTCCTTCGTACAAAGCCCTGACCGGCTGTTTTCCCTCCGGTTTCGCTTCCTGAACGACCTTCGGTTCCGATTTGACCGCCGCCGGTTTCTTTACCGTTTCCGCCTTGATCGGCATTTCTGGCTTTTCTACCGGCTTTGGTTTGACCGGCGCTTCCGGCTTCTTCACCGGCTCCGCCTTGACCGGCGCTTCCGGCTTCTTCACCGGCTCCGCCTCGACTGGCGTTTCCGTCTTCTTCACCGGCTCCGCCTTAGCGGGCGTTTTTTCCTTCTTTATGGGCTTTGGCTTGACAGACGCCACCTGTGCCGCCGCGGCCTCCTCTTCCGCCAGGGCCTGCTGCAGCTGTTTGATAAGGGATGAGCCGCCGGCATGCATCGCCTTTCTCTCCGGCTCTTTCTTCTGCATTTCCGGTTTCCGGCTCTGTACCGCTGGTTTCACCTCTGGCTTACGCTGCACTGCAGGCTCCATCTTAGGTTTCTGCTTCGGTTCTGCCTTGGGCTGCGGCTTGCTCTGTACTGCAGGTTCTGCCTTGGGTTTCTCCACCGGTATTCCCCTAGGCTGCGGCTTGCTCTTCACCGCAGGCTTCACCACTGGCTTATTCTGTACCACTGGTTCAGCCTCAGGTTCCACAACAGGTTCTGCCTTGGGCAACCCTTTCGGTTCTGCCTTGGGCGCTGCTGCCGGTTCGCTCTGGATCCGGATCTCTGCAACATTGGGATTGTCCTGCTGGACCTCGACCTGAACGCTGCCTGATCCAGCATGGTCTGCAGTCGGTGACAGGCTGCTGCTGTTTACGCTCTGGGATGGCGGTGTCCCGCCTTCCGCATTATCCACCAGACGGTCAAACTCAGACAGCATCCCTGCTGCCCGCTGTGCTTCTGCGGTATCTATGCGGGCGGCGATCACCTCTATCATGGCAGGCTGAGACGGCTCCGTCTTATCAACTCTGCCGCTGATCTCCGAAACCGTTCGATCGATCCTGTCAAGGGCAGCTGACCTGTCCCTTCCGGATCCCAATATGCTTACCATGAACGCGATCACCAGAATGATCAGGATGATCACACCCAGCAAAATCAGCACAAGAAGCGCCGTACTGGAATCAAACATCGTAAACTCTACCTTTCCCAAGTATACATTTCACAATATTATACAATAAATTAGCAGGCAACGCAAACCATTATATGATTTAATCCCCGGAAGCCGCCGAAACACTCCCATTTCCTGCTTGTTTCTTCTCTTTCTTCTTTCCATGGAACTGATAATAACAGACCTCGATCCGCCCGTTATACAGTTTTCTGCGGCGGTCCGCAGGACCGCCCCGTATCTTCTTTTCCGCATCCCGATCTGGCGTGATAATAAACAAAGACCAGGTCGGTCGGGTCTTTGTTGTCCTGGAAAGAACGTCCTCTATGTGATCCACCGCTTTCCGGTCCCCGATCCGCTCACCGTATGGAGGATTGGTGATTATGACCCCATAGTCTCCTTCCATAGAAAAGGCGTTGGATATATCACATCGTTTAAATACGATCGCATCGTCAGTACCTGCCTCTGCGGCGTTTTCCTCTGCCGCGCTGATGGCACGGCAGTCTATGTCGGAGGCATAAATCTGAAGATCCCTGTCATAGTCTATGGCATCATAGGCTGATTTTCTCTCCTCGGCCCAGAGATTCTGCGGAATCAGGTCCCACTGCTCCGACGCGAACTTCCGGGACAGGCCCGGCGCAATGTTCCTGCCGATCATTGCCGCTTCTATGGCTATGGTTCCCGAACCGCAGCAGGGGTCCACCAGGATCCTGTCCGGATTCCAGAACGAAAGCTGAACCATGGCAGACGCCAGTGTTTCCTTGATGGGCGCAGTCACCGGCGCGGCGCGGTATCCCCGCTTGTGGAGAGCCTCGCCGGATGTATCCATCGCAAGGGTGACCCGGTCCTTCAGCAGCGCCGCGTGGATCGTATAGGCAGCGCCCGTTTCCGGAAAATGCTCCATGCTGTAAACGCCGGAAAGGCGGTCGACCATTGCTTTCTTGATCGTTTTCTGATTGTAGGGCTCACTTCTGAGCTTTGATTTGACGGTAGAAACATTCACCGTAAATTTTCCGTCCGGAGGTATAAAATTCTCCCAGGGGATGCCCTTCACCTGCTGAAAAAGTTCCTCGGATTCCTCCGCCATAAACTCCGCCATCCGGATCATGACCCGGTCGGCGCAGCGCAGCCAGAGGTTGGCCCGGACGATCGCCCGCTCGTCGCCCTGGAATGTCACCTTGCCGTTCTCTGTCTTGAGGATCCGGTATCCCAGTCCTTCCACCTCCCGGCGGACCACGGCTTCCAGTCCAAATGTTGTCGTTGCGATCAAAGTCAGTTTCATCCGGTTCCTCTCAGTACGGGTTTCCACGTGGTATTCAGCATTCTCCCGGGCATCGCCTATTAGCGATGCATCTGCGGTCAGCCAAAATCTTTCATATGTATAGGTATTTTACCACGAGCGGGGTTTTATGTAAACCAGTATGTTGTAATATTGCGTTTCAGCCGCTGAATTTCGATTCTCCCGGACCGCTTTACGTAATAAACTGATTACGAATGGACTTTCACTTGTGCTCTCCGGCTGCCCCATGAATTCGCCCGGGGCGACACCGGCTGCGGATCCGTAAAATTCGAAGATATCGCCATCTAGGCGGTCGCATCGCCCCGAGATTCAATGGTTTCCGGGGCGACTCCGGCTGCGGATCCGTGAAATTCGAAGATCTCGCCATCCAGGCGGTCGCATCGCCCCGAGATTCAATGGTTTCCGGGGCGACTTCGTCTGCGGATCCGTGAAATCTGAAGATCTCGCCATCCAGGCGGTCGCGTCGCCACGGAAACCAGTTATTTTTTAATGGATCCGCATACAAACTTGACATATCCGTGATTACTGTATATATTAAGCATATACAGTAATCACAATATATACAATCAGAGCATCTCTTAATAGTTATTAGTTATTAGTTATTAGTCATATTAGTTATTAGTCAATAGTAAGTCTCCCAGACGGGAACCGCCGAATGAAGGTAGCCGCATGAAGGTAATCATTAGCAACACAGCAAACAAACCAATATATGAACAGATCTACATCCAGATCAAGGAACAGATCATCAGCGGCTCCCTGCAGGATGACGACGCCCTTCCGTCGATCCGCGCCATGGCGAGGGAGCTGCGGATCAGCGTCATCACAACGAGGCACGCTTATGATGACCTGGAACGGGACGGTTACATCTATTCCATGCCGGGCAAAGGCTTCTTCGTCGCTCCCCGGAACATGGAACTGATACGAGAGGAATACCTGCGCCAGATAGAAGAACATCTGACGAAGGCAGTTGATCTGGCTGCGGCTATCGGCCTCAGCCGGGAGGAATTCACAGAGATTCTGGACCTGTGCATGGAACAGGGCTCAGAACGGAATGATCCAAAGGCCGGCGCGCTGGAGTCTGATGACGCAAAGGAGACAGATAGTGAGAAAGAGACCGCCGGCGCGCTGAAAACAAATGGCAGAGAAGAGCAGCCAACCTAACAACAATACTGTAACCGCAATAAAATAACAGCAATAGTTAGCAGAGATATTTAACCAGGAAATTAAACCGCATTATTTACAAGGAGAGAGAACTATGAAGAACGCAATCGAAATTCGGGGGCTGATCCGGCGGTACAGCAGCTTCACCCTGGGACCGGTGGATCTGGATCTGCCCGCCGGCACGGTGCTGGGGCTCATCGGCGAGAACGGCGCAGGCAAGACCACCCTGCTGCGGTCCATCCTGTCCGCAGCCGCTGCAGACGCAGGAACGATCCATGTCATGGGAACAGACAACCGGGATCCCTCATTTACCGAACTGAAGAACCGGATTGGCGCCATTCCCGATGCGCCCTGCTTCCCTGCAAATCTATCAGGAAGACAGATAGAGAAGATCATGAGCATGTTTTTTCGAGACTGGGATGACCGGATTTTTAACGCTTACGCGGAGAAATTCCGTCTGCCTCTGGGCCAGGAGTTCAGCGAATATTCCAAGGGAACCGCAGCCAAGCTCAATATCGCCTGTGCCCTGTCCCATCATCCGGACCTGCTGATCATGGACGAGCCCACGTCCGGGCTGGATCCTGTAGTCCGGGACGAGGTGCTGGACGTATTTAATAACTTCGCCCGGGATGAGAACCACGCCGTGCTGATTTCCACCCACATACTCAGCGACCTGGAGAAGATCTGTGACTACATCGCGTTCCTTCACGAAGGACAGATCCTGTTCTGCCAGCCCAAGGACGAGCTGTTGGATTCCCATGTGATCGTAAAGTGGGACAGTCAGGAACATCCGGAAATCGGCGGACTGGGTTTTGTTACAATCAAGGAAGGCTCCTACGGAAACGAAGGACTCCTTCTCCGCAGCGCGCTGCCTCAGGCCCTGCCCCCGGGGATCATCACGGAACGGGCGACCATAGAAGATATCATGATATTTACAGCCCGCGCTGCAGGCAAAAGATAGGAGAGCATCATGAGAGGACTGATATATAAAGAGGGCGCCCAGCGGCCGGGCTATACATTTTTTACCGTTGTCTTTCTTCTGATTGGTTTTCTGGGAGTGTGTGTCCGCAGCCCGACCACGCTCTGCATGGGCGGCGTCGTATCCAGCTACCTGGTCTATTGCATGTCTTTCGAGAGTATGCGGGAGGACCAGGAATCAGGATGGCGGCGCCGGGAACTCACGCTGCCCGCAACGCCTGCGGAGCTCGTTCTCTGCCACGCGGTGCTTCCGCTGTCGGTGACCGGCATCCTTCTTCTTATGGGCATCGTGCTGGTCCTGCTTCCAGACAAAGGAGACATCATAGAGTCCCCAGCCTCGGCGATTCTTACCTTTACGGCGCAGACCGTCGTCTCCCTTCTACTGATGGCATTCATCCTGTCCCGTTACACCAGTCACAAAAATACAGGAGAAAGCGTGGAACGATGGCTCACCTTCATCTTGTTCCTGCCGATCGTGGTACTGGATTTTTCCCCGCTGGATTCTATTCCGGCAGCAGACCGGCAGCTCCGCCCGATTATTTTCGCCTGCGGAGCAGCGATCGTCACCGCAGCGGTTATTCTTGCTGTCGTTGTCCGATACCGCATCCGGCAGCTCTCCTCCCCGGGAACAAAGGCCGGACCGGCTGCTTTCCAGTATACTCCGGCCATTCCTGCTCAGCCGGCAGCGTTACGCTCAGACCTGGGAGCGCCCAGACATAAGCACAGTCCGCTCTTTGCACTGATGCTGGAGAAATGGTACCAGACCGGACGGAGCGATACCATCTATTCCACCATCGCCGCCGGGCTCCTTTTGATCTTCGGCGCTATAAGTATCAGTATGAAAGGAGAGTACAGTCCAGCGCTGGCCATTCTTATCATGATTCCTCTGCTATGCACAATAACATGCTCTGTTGCAGCGATCAGAAGCGTCTGCGATGATCCCTGGTGGAGATTCCAGTCTGCGCTGCCGGTTAAGCGCAGCACCCTGGTGCTGTCCGTGTACCTCCCTCAGATTCTCATGGCTGCAGCGTTCCTGCTTCTGCTTGTCATCGAACTGATTCTGTTCCTTATCACCGGTTTTACAGACATTTCAGGATTCACTGCTTCAGCCTCCGCTGCCCTGATGTTTGCAGCCATCGCCTGCGGCCTGTTCAACGCTGCCTTTATGAATCCTCTGCGCATAAGATACCGCAGCCGCATCGGACTGGCATTTGCTGCATTCGTTTTGCTTTCGATCGAAATGCTGATCTTCTTTCCCTCTACAGATACGCCATGGTCCTTCAGTCTCCGCAGCGCTGTCATGCTCCTGGCCCTGTCTGCTCTGGCATTCGGCGCCTCCGGGGTCCTCTGTCTGAAGACGTTCCGGTATCCGGAAGATCCGCTGGAAGAAGACCAGTAAGGGCTTTGTTATTCGCTGAGGATCTCTCCCTCAGTGGACACGATCACCACGTGCCAGGGGATGAACTTGCCGCTCTGCTGCAGCGCCTGCTTCGCCGCGTATTCCAGCCCGCCGCAGCAGGGCACTTCCATGCGGACGATGGTCACACTCTTGATATCGTTGTTTGCGATGATCGCAGCCAGCTTTTCCGAATAATCCACATCATCCAGCTTGGGACATCCGATCAGCACGGTGCGGTTCTTAATGAACTTGTCGTGGAAATTGCCGTAAGCGTAGGCCGTGCAGTCCGCCGCGATCAGCAGGTCCGCGCCGTCAAAATAGGGGGAGCGCACCGGAGCCAGCTTGATCTGCACCGGCCAGTTGGAGAGGCGGGAAGCTGCCGCTGCCGGAGCTGCCGGGGTCTCCGGCTCCTCGTGGTGAATGGCCCGCGCCATGCTCCCGGGGCAGACAAAGCCCTGGCTCTGCTCCTGTCCGGCCTGTTCCTTCGCCCTCTTATTAGCCGCGACGGCTGCCGCGTCATAGGCCGCAGCTTCTCTTTCCGTAAATGTGATCGCGCCGGTGGGACACTCCGGCAGGCAGTCGCCCAGACCGTCGCAGTAATCGTCTCTCATCAGTTTCGCCTTGCCGTTTACCAGGCCGATGGCGCCTTCGTGACATGCATCCACGCAGATGCCGCAGCCGTTGCATTTATTCTCATCGATCTCAATAATCTTTCTCTTCATGTTTATTTCCTCCATTATTGTATTAATGTTCATTGCATTTCCTTTTCTTTACTTAAGGTTATACATGATTCGGACGCCGGGGTACGTTGCATTTGCAACAAACATAGAAAAACCTGCAGAAGTTCTCCTCTGCAGGCTGGATTTTCTCAGTGATTCAATTGTTCCTGGTTATTGCACGGCTCATGCTGCGCTTGTTTACGCTTCCGGACGGACCTTCCGCTGAAATTCTCTGCGCAGTCTGCGGACGTTCTCCCTGTTCACTGCGCTGCGGATCTGCTGGGCGAAGCGGCTGGCTGCTTCCGCCGCCTTCTCGCTGCCCGGTTTGCCGTAACGCTGGAGCACGTTGTCATAGGCCTCGCTGACCGCGTCGAGCTGGGCGTCCGCCAGTTTTCGGGCGCTGGTCCGGACGTTCTCCATGGCGTCGTCAAAGGACTGCTTGGCCCGGTACACATCCACCTTGCTGCCCGCCTTCTTCACCCGGTTTACATATCTGCGGATCAGGCTGCGGACCCTGCCCTGGTCCTCCCTGTCGTAGGCATCGATGTCCGTCGCCTGGATCGAACGGCTCACCCTTTTCTTCAGCCTCTCGAGCATCCGGGTCTTATAGGAAACATACACAAGGAACAGTCCGCCGGTTATGCATGCCAGCAGGATCAGTGTTCCGCGATCTCTGTCATCATTCATCTCTCCACCTCATAATTACTATCGGAATCTTTGCTGTCAAATGCGCTGGGAACGGCAGCCGCCGCTCCGGTTTTCTCTTATTTTACTCCATATGTTTAAATATGGCAAACAAATATGGAATCTAAACATCAGCAGATCCTGGGCAGCAGCTCGCCGCTGGGCTGGGGCAGCAATGCCTCGCCGCCTACCGGCGTCCGCACGACGACCCTTCCCGGGTTTTCCTCCGTCACTTCACCGATGATCTTCGCCTCACTGCAGTCAGGGATCTGCCGGAGCACCTCAACCAGGTCCTCTGCGTGCTCCCGGGGCGCAAAGACCACGAGACGCCCCTCGCAGGCGAGATAAAGAGGCTCCAGACCCAGCATGCCGCAGACGCCCTTCACACCGTCAGAAACAGGGATGTCCTCACGGATCAGGCGAATGCCCACATTGCTCTGGCCGGCGATCTCGTATAACACGGTGCCGACGCCGCCCCGGGTCGCATCCCGGATCACATGGATGTCCTTCGTAACGCCGAACATGGATTCCACGGCGTTCCACAGAGGCGCGCAGTCACTTGTGACCTTCGCGTCCATGCCGAAGTCATTTCTCGCCAGCAGGATCGTACATCCGTGGCGGCCCACATCGCCGGTGACGATGATGGCGTCGCCGGGCCTGGCCCGGTTCCCCGCGGGACATGCTCCCGGGAGCAGCTCGCCCACGCCCGTCGTCGTGATGAACACGCCGTCCACCTGGCCTTTTCCCGCCACCTTGGTATCGCCGGCAACGATATGAACGCCGGCCTTCTTCGCTGTCTCGCCCATCTGTCTTGCGATCTCATCCAGATCCGCCATGGAAAATCCTTCTTCTATGACCATGGCGCAGGTCAGGTACCGAGGCCTGGCTCCCATGCAGGACAGATCGTTTACGGTGCCGCAGACAGAGAGCTTGCCGATATTCCCCCCGGGAAAGAAGGCCGGAGAAACGATGAATCCGTCCGTGCTGACAGCGATCTTCCCCTTCGGCGCGGCGAGGACCGCTGCGTCGTCTGCGGTCAGGTCCGGGTTGTCGAAATATTTCTTAACGATATTATTGATCAGCTCCGACGTCTGGGTTCCTCCCGCGCCGTGAGCCAGTGTAACTATGTCACTCATTGCTTTTCTGTAATATATCTTGCTTTAGATTTAACTGACTTACATTCCGTATTTATAGAATGCGGAGCACGCTCCTTCGCCGGAGACCATACATGCACCCACCGGATGCTCCGGTGTGCATACCTTGCCGAACAGGGGACACTGCCGCGGTGTGATGGCGCCTGACAGTACCTCGCCGCAGCGGCACGCAGGATTTCCGCCTCCCGTAAACGCCGGAATATCGTAGACCTTCCGGGCGTCGTGAGCCGCATATTCGTCACGCACCTTAAGCCCCGAGCCGGGAATAATGCCGAGACCCCGCCATTCGGAATCCACCGGTTCCATGACCTGCTCTATAATCTTCCGTCCCGACGGGCTGCCTTCCGCTGTTACGACTCTGGGATAGGCGTTGACGAAGAAAGGCTTCTTCTCCTCCTGGATCATGCGGATGATTACCGCGACGGCAGTGATCAGCTCCGGTCCAGTAAAACCAGCCACGACGCCGCTGAGGCCTTCTGCCTTCAGTTCCTCATAGATCCCCGTCCCGGTGATCGTGCTCACATGGCCGGGATAGAGGAACGCGTCGCAGGAATCCGCCAGCGCCCGGTAGGCATTGTCCATAGTCTTATTCGCAGCCAGGATAGAGAAATTGCTGATTCCCTCCTCTGCCGCGTCCCGGACCGCGATGCAGCTTGCCGGGGTGGTCGTTTCAAATCCGACGGACAGGAACACTACCCGCTCCCGGGGGTGCTCCCGGGCATAATCCAGAGCGTCCACCGGGGAGTAGACCATCTGGATCGAAGCGCCTTCTGCCCTTGCGCCCGCCAGACTCTTCTCACTGCCCGGCACCCGAATCAGGTCGCCGAAGGTAAAGATCCGGCACCCCTTCTCCAGTGCCAGATATACTGCCTCATCGATATAACTCACTGGGGTGACGCAGACGGGACATCCCGGTCCAGAGATCAGACGGACAGCAGGCGGGAGCATGCTCCGGATCCCCTGCCGAAACATCTCATGGGTATGGGTCCCGCAGACTTCCATGATGCGTATAGGCGCACCGTCATAATTCCTGACCAGGTCCACCGCTTTCTGTATCGCTTCTTTCATCACAAAATCCCATCCAGCACGTCTTCTGCCTCGTCCTCGTCGTCATCGGTAATGCGGGCGATGGCCGAGCCGGCGTGTATCATCACATAATCTCCGGGTTCCAGGTCAGAGAGGAGCTCAGCGGAGACCTCCCGCTGCACACCGCTGGAATCCACCACGACCGTGGCGCCCTTTACCTGTTTTACTTCCGCCGGAAGTCCTACACACATAATTATTCCTCCTTGTTTATACAATCTTATATTGTATCACAAATCGCCGGATTATTGAAGAGCCGGGTTATTCTCCGCGTACAAAGCCTGTCCCACGCAGATCCCGCCGTCGTTGGCCGGGATCTGGCTGTGGGTCAGCACCCGGAATCCGTCTTCTGTCAGCCGCTCTGCCGCAAGACGGAGAAGCAGCATGTTCTGCATGACGCCGCCAGTCAGGGCAACTGCAGCGATGCCTGTTTCCCGCCGGCACTGCCGGCACCCTTCCAGGATCGCCTCTGCCATCCAGAGGTGAAAGTCGAAGGCGAGGCGCTCCGCGCTGCCCTGTCCCCGAATCCTGCTCAGGACAAGGAATCGGATCAGATCGTCTGCGGGTATTTCAAAATGGGGATTTTCGCCCCGGGCATCCGGGATCGGACCGGTCAGGGCGGGTGAGGGCCGGTCAGGGCTTTGTTCCCCGGAGGCTCGCTGGGCCGCGAACTGCAGGATCATAGACGCCTCCCCTTCGCAGGTCGACGCCCTCCGCAGACCCAGGATCGCGCTGACTCCGTCAAAGAGACGGCCGGCGCTTGTGGACCGGACCGTGTTGATCCTGCCCTGGATCATAGCGTTGATCATGCGGAATTCCCCGCTGCTGCATACGCCCAGACTGCTGCACAGCTCCGCGCCTTCTTCATCGCCAAAGGCGCTCCGCACCAGGGACGCCGCGACGCGCCAGCCCTCCCGGGATGCCAGGTCGCCGCCTGCCTGGGAAAAATGGCCGAGAGCGCCTGCACGCCGGTACCCGCGGGCGTCCCCGATCAGGAATTCTCCGCCCCATATGCTCCCGTCTTCCCCGTATCCCGTTCCGTCGAAGGACACGCCGATGACCGGATTGCTCCAGTCATTTTCCGCCATGCAGGACAGCATGTGGGCGTAATGATGCTGGATCTGGATGAAAGGTACATCCCATTGCTCCGCCAGCTTCCGGGCAAGGGCCGTAGAATTATAGGCGGGGTGCAGATCGCAGCAGATCACCTGCGGGTCGATCTCCAGCAGGCGCTTCATCCGATGGACCGACGCCTCCAGAGCGTCCACGCTGCGCAGGTCGGAGAGATCGCCGATATACGGTGAGGGATAGAGCAGAGGTCCCTTGGCCAGGCAGAATGTATTCTTCAGCTCTCCGCCTATGCCCAGCGCCTGCACGTGTCCCGGGTTCTCGTTCTTTTCGGACAGCATGACCGGAAGGGGCGCATATCCGCGAGATCTGCGGATCATGCAGGGCCTGCCCTGCTCCGCACTGCCGCTCTCATCGTCCTTTCGCTGATCGATGCCTTCGCCCAGGCCGTTCCATCCCTGCCAGGCCATGACAGAATCGTCCGCCCGCAGACGGATCTTTCGGTTATTGGAGAGGACGATATCGCAGAATCCGCTGATATTCTCCAGCACATCCTCATCATCCTTACATATGGGCGCGCCGCTGGGATTGGCACTTGTCATGATGAACGCGTCTGTCATATTCCCGGTACCGCCGTCCCTGGGATCATTGAACAGGAGCATCTGCACCGGAGCATAGGGCAGCATGACGCCGAGATTGGGGTTATCCGGGGCTGCTGCCGGGCAGATGCGGACGCCGGGATCCGTGCGCTTCTCCAGCAGAAGGATCGGTTTCTTCGGTCCGGTGAGGATCTTCGTCTGCTCCTCATTGACAATACATTCCCGCCGGACCGTATCCATGTCCCGGAGCATGGTGGCGAAGGGCTTGAACGGCCTGTTTTTCAGGCTTCTCAGCCGCTGCACCGCCTGCTGATCCGTCGCGTCGCAGCAGAGGTGGAATCCGCCGATCCCTTTGATCGCGGCAACGCCGCCCTGGCGGATCACCTCTCTTGTCCGCTTCAGCGCCGCGCTGTCTGTGCGGCTGTGACTGCCGTCCTTTTCCAGGATATAGAGGCGGGGACCGCAGTCGTTGCAGCATACCGGCTGGGCGTGATACCGCCGTGTCTCGGCATGGGTATACTCATATTCGCAGTCCGGGCACATGGGAAATTCCCCCATGCTGGTCCGGACCCGATCGTAGGGCATGGAATCCAGGATCGTCACCCGGGGTCCGCAGGCGGTGCAGTTGATAAAGGGATGGAGATAGCGCCGGTCCTTCGGGTCGAAGAGCTCCCGGCGGCACCGGTCGCAGGTCGCGATGTCCGGAGAGACGAAGATATCGCCTTTTACCTTTTCGCTTTCTACGATTCGGAAGACCTGCTCACCGGATGTATTCATCTCGTCGTCCAAAGCAGTTTCTTCCACTTTAAGGATCGCTGAACGCTCCGGCGCCCTGCCGGTCAGGTCACTGCGGAATTTCTCCACCTGCCCCGGCAGACCCGAGGCGAAAATCTCCACATACGGGCCTTTGTTGCATACGCTCCCGCCGATGCCCGCTTCCGCGGCGATCCGCGCCACGAAGGGCCGGAACCCCACGCCCTGAACGATCCCATATACTCTGTAACGTTTACTTATTCTTTCTTCCACTGTACTAGCCCTTACTGCCGATTCTGTTTTTCCTTCATGTATAGCTCACCGGATACCGCATAGTGAGGCGCCGGGATAAACCGACCGGGACCCATCTTAAGAGCCCGGTCAAAGAGGGGATCGCCCACTGCCAGGTCATAGCCCCGCTCTCTTACCAGACGGATCAGGTCATTCTCCCCTTCCAGGAATATGTCATTCTCCCGGGCGAGAACCTGATCCATTTGGAAGAAGGACGCCACGTCCGCCTCGACTCCTGTGCATAATTCCTCCACGGCTTCCCGCAGCCCGTTTCCATAGATCTGCTGATGGATGATCAGGATCTTCGCTGGATGACCGCCGCCGTTTGACTTTAGCGTCTTCCGCCCTTTCAGCCCCGCGGCAATGACCGATGCGGTTTTCCTCAGCGCGGGGGAATCTTTTGGATATTCCGCCCGGAACGGAATCCCATATTTCTTCTCCAGGGCCCGGGCGACGATCAGTCCCGAGGGGGACAGGGCGACATTAAACAAAGCCCGGTCTGCCCGGACCATCGCATCCAGGCCGCTGTCCATACCATATGTGACGGCGGGAACCGATGGGCATTCCTGGTCGCTCAGCCCCGCTGCCCGCAGCGCCGACGCCTCGTCCAGAGCAGGCAGTTCCAGGGGAGTTGCGCCCCAGATACCTGCGAAGGACTCCATGTCCTGCCTGGACTGACAGTCCTGCACAAGCCGGGCCGCAGGCGAAGAGATACCGCTGCGGATATCCGCCTTGCCCTGCTCTATGCAGTTGAGGATTGCCTGATACGCCTTGATCTCTCCCCGCTCGTATGTCTCCATGCCCGTCGTTTCAATATACAGTGCCGGAATACCGAACGCAGATTCCAACCGACTGCACACCGCCCGGTAATCGGTGGCGATCACAGAGGGCACCGGCGTGCCAATCAGAGCCGCGAACCGGGCTTCCCTCTCCTCCAGGGCGCCGCCGATCTTGCGGATGAGCCGGTCATCCCTGCCCATGACCGCGTCCATGTCCCGCAGGCCAGCGGAAAAAATAGCGCTGCGCTTCGCCGGATCTGTCCACCGGGGTTCGTCGAACCCGCAGACATTGCCTGTGCAGCCCCCCGCGTCGCAGATCACGATCAGGCCGCCCAGCTCATAGAGCACAGAAACCGCTCCGGAATTGTCCGGCGAAAAGGGCGAAAGATAACGGAACAAATTCTTCACAGCACAGCCTCCAGTTCACTGAGCAGCTTCTCCATGCCCCGGTAGCCGAAGGGCTGCTCCTCACGGTTCCATTCGATATATGGCGCATCCGGGCAATAGACGTGAGCGTCCTTCCCTATAACAAAGTCCACTCCGCTGATCCTCTGGTAATTAATCATGGAAGGATCGATGCCCGTATAGATCCGGGTATCCGGACTGACTTCCGCCAGCCTTTTTATATACGGAAAACTGGAGGGAACCACGTTGGCGAATATTGCCCTGACATGGACATTCCTGTTCGTCAGCGCCGCCGCCAGCTCATAGGGATCCCCGTTGATCATCTCGCCGATGGCGCAAGAAGGATAGCCCTTTTCTTTCATATGAGCAGCGAATTGATCCGCGGCATCCCTCGCCCGCTGATATTCCGTCCCATCGTCTATTTGCGTTCCAAGTGCAGACGCCAGAAGCTGGTACTGCCGGTGCATCCGGTCCGGGTCATAGAGCCGGGCGAATTCTATATAGGGCATACCGAGCTTCTTCCGCAGCATCTCCGCCGCGTAACGGGCCTCCGGATGGAGCACCAGGTTAAAGTTGGCGCTTCCCATTTCTGCGTATTCCTCCAGCGTCTTCATGGCGTTGACCTGTCGGATCCTGCGGATGCCCATGCTCTGAAGCAGCGGGAAAATATCGCTGTCCGGATCCAGGGGCGTAAAGAAGCCCAGCAGATTTACCGCTCTGGGGTCCACCTTTTTCCGCTCCAGCAGAGAGTAGATGGTCCATCTTATCGCCGTCATGGGCGGCCGCCTGCCTTCCCTCTCCAGGGCGTACATGTAACTGGGCACCACCCGGACGCCCGTTGCCTCCTGGGCTTCCCGGCACACGTGCTCCAGATCCGTACCGAGGAGTGCGTCCACGCAGGTGATGCAGATGACAATCACCTTCGGCGCCGGATCGCAGACAGATAATATTTCCCGGATCGCCTCCGGGATTCGCTTAAGGTGCCTGCCCGTCACCAGGTCCGTCTGGTCCATCAGGAGATAAAACATCCGGTCCGCATATTCCTCCCGGCTGGAAAGGATGGTCGAGTTCCTTCCGCAGGCAGCGGGAGAAACAAGAAGCATGGCCGACTCCGGTATGACAAGGCCCGCCCGCTTGACGCCGAATCCCAGGGCGCCCGGTGAATTATATGACAGTGTCGCGGGAGCGCTGTATATGAGATGCCGGGCAGGTATAAAAGGCGCCGGGATATCATCCCGGCCCCGCGCTGCAAGCTCTGCTGCTGTGATCGAATAAGGTTCTTTCGCTGCCATGATGCCTCCTAAAACAGCCTTGCTTCCTCAGATCTGCCGTCCTCCGCCTCCGGCAGACCGGCATCCTGCCCGTCTGCCAGAAGCAGCTCCGCCAGCGCCCGAAACCGCTGCGCCGCATCGCTTTCCGGCGCTCCTTCCACAGCCGTCATCCATTCGTCTTCGCAGCGGCTGATCTCGTCGCTCCTTGGAATATCAGCCACCACGTCCAGATTCCGTTCCGCTGCAAACCCGCGGACCTTCTCCTCTTCATCGGGAATATTCCGCCGGTTCATCACCAGACCCCGGACCCGGGCGTAACTCCTGTCCCGGAAATTTTCCACCGCACGGTAAATATTGTCCGCCGCGTAAAGGGCCATCTTCTCCCCGGAAGTGACGATGAGAATCTCGTCCGCCCGTCCCTCCCGGATCGGCGCGGCAAACCCGCCGCAGACCACATCGCCAAGGACGTCAAACAGCACTACATCCGGCTGCTCCCGCTCAAAGAGCTCCAGCTCATCCAGCAGGTCAAATGTGGCCACGATCCCCCGTCCGGCGCATCCCAGTCCCGGCGTCGGTCCGCCGGTCTCAATGCAGCAGACGCCGCCGTATCCCCTCTCCAGGATCTCGTCCAGTTCCGGATCCCGGTCATAATCCCGCATGAAATTCATCACGGGCACCGGCGTCTTACCTTTCAGCAGATTGATGGTAGAATCCGCCTTGGGATCGCATCCGATCTGGACCACTATCTTACCAAGCTGGGCAAAAGCCGCTGCCAGGTTGGACGTTACCGTAGACTTGCCGATCCCGCCTTTGCCATAAACCGCTATCTTAAGCATCAACCGCTCCTTCCTCTGCTGTACGCGATGTATTCGATGCGCTCCCGGGGTTCGCCAGGCCGACTCCTCTGCCGTCCCGCTTCGTCCTCCGCCGGATATCCCCCCGGTCTATGACGACCCGATAACCGATAGAAAACATGCGCATATCGACACACGTCCTGCACTGAGCCGATTCATCGCCCATGCAGATCTTATCATTGTATAACTCGTACTGACGCCGCACGTCAACCGGCGACAGGTTGGGCATGATCACATTGGCGCCCGCCAGGACCCCTTTTTCCCTGCCCTCCGGATCTATGGTGCCCAGGGCTGTCGTCGCCGGCAGCAGAATGTCCGGAACCGCAAGGCGTATCAGGGAAAGCAGGAACAAAGTCAAGTCAAGCCCTCCTGCCGGAAAATCCCTAAGCGGCGTGTCCCTGTGGGGGATAAAGGGCCCGATGCCGCACATCTCCGGCTTGAATGTTTCAATAAATTTCAGATCCTCCGCAAGATCCCTTGCCGTCTGCCAGGGCGATCCCACCATGAATCCCGCGCCCACATCATAGCCGATGCTCCTTAGCTCCCGCAGGCAGTTCATCCGGTGCTCCAGACTGAGCTCTTTCGGGTGCAGCTTCCGGTAGAGATCGGGATCTGCCGTCTCGTGACGAAGCAAGTACCGGTCGGCACCTGCCTGATAAAGCTTCTCGTAATCGTCCCGTTCCAGTTCCCCTACGCTCAGGGTTATGGCCACATCCGGATGGCGTTCCTTAATGCTCCGGACCGTCTGGCAGAGTCCGTCAATATATGCCGGACTCCCTTCCTCGCCGCTCTGGAGCACAATGGTCCGGAATCCGTAGGAATAGCCGTCCTCCGCGCACTGCAGTATCTGCTCCGGCGTCAGCGCGTACCGCCTGACTTTATCATTGCTCTTCCGGATCCCGCAGTAGTAGCAGTCATTTCTGCAGATATTGCTGAATTCTATAATACCCCGGACGAAGATATCTTTTCCATATATGGACTGACTGACCGACCGGGCCCGGGAAGCGGCGTACTCCGCCGCTTCCTGGTTCCTGTGCTCGATCAGGTACTGGTATTCACTGATTGAAAGGCTGTGTTCTTCTGCCAGCCGATCAATGAGTTCGATCATAGTTCTTCTCCTTCCGCCGCGTTCAGCGTGGATTCGTCACCCAGGTCTACATGCTTCATTTCCCGGCGCTGGAACAGATCGTAGAGGATGGGTACGATAAAGAGTGTCATCAGCGTTGCATAAGCAAGTCCGCCGATGGTGACCACCGCCATGCCTCTTCCCATCTCGGAACCCTGATCCTGGCTGACTGCCATGACGGACATGGCCAGGATCGTCGTCAATGCAGTCATCAGGATAGGCCGCATCCTGGTCCGTCCGCTTTCCACCAGCGCCTCCACCTTGGATTTACCTTCCTTCCGCAGCCGGTTCACGTAGTCGATGAATACGATTCCATTGTTGACAACGACGCCGGACAGGATCAGGAATCCCATGAGGGTGATGACCGAAAGCTGCTCTCCCGCGATCATCATGGCCAGGAATCCGCCGGTAGCCGCCAGCGGTATGGTGAACATGACGATAAATGGCGAGAAGAAGCTGGCAAACTGGCCTACCATGATCAGGTAGATCAGGATCAGAGAAACAGCCATCATCATACCCATATCCTTCAGCATCTTCTGGACGCTCTCTGTCTCGCCGGCAAGCTCCGCCCGGTATCCCGAGGGCAAGTCATAGGCTTTCAGCTTCTTTTCCAGTTTCCGGGACTGAAGCGTTGTATTATATCCGTCCTTCACTGCGCCCGTTACGGTCATCAGCTTGGATCCGTTGTCATGGGTAATGGAGGATACGCTGTCCTGCACCTTATAGGACGCGAAATCGCCGAGGCGGTACTTCTTCGTCTTCTGGGTGCCGTCCATAGCCGTCGTCGTGGCCTCGATCTTATAGTCCAGCAGATTCGATTTGGTCAGTTCCTTCCGGCTGTCCTTGATATTCACATCCAGGATGTCGCCATTTACCGTGATGGTGCTGGCCTTCTTATCTGTCGTCAGCTTGGCAGCCAGAGACTGATAGATCTGGGCGACCGTCAGGCCCTTGCGCATAGCCTTGTCTTTGTTTATGTTAAGGACGATCTCCTTAGTGCCTTCCTCCTGGCCGTTCGTAAGGTCCTTAAAGCCTCCCGTATCCTCAGCCATCTTCATCACATCATCGCTGATCTTCAGAAGTTTGGAATCCTCATCGCCGAAGATATTTACGGTCAGACCGCTGCCCATCATCTGAGAAGTATCCATGGTGGATCCGCTGACACTGTAGTCCTTAAGGTTATATTTACCCAGAATTTTCTCGATCTTACGGGAAATTTCTTTTTTTTTATGATAATAATCATCGTCCAGCAGCACCATGGTCATATAGCTCTTGTTCGAACTGCCCGCGGCGCCGCCCATTCCAAGGGATGTGGACTGCATGGAGCCCACGGTATCAACGCCGTCGATCTTCTGAACTTCTTTGGAGATCTTATCGATCGTCGCATAGTCTTCTTCCGTATCCGAGTCCGCGTCGGCGGTCATGTTCATGGTCAGCTGGGTGCTGCCCATATCCGGCAGCATGACAACGCCGGTGGTCGTTACCCGCCATCCGCAGAATGCCAGTAGTCCTACAGCGATCAGCAGAGGCACAGCCTTATGCTTCAGACTCCAGCGCAGCGCCCGTTCATAGCCGTTCAGCATCCGCTCAAACTGCCGGTGCTCCTTGGGCTGGCGGTTCCGCAGCAGCGTAGAGGACAGGGCCGGAACGACGGTCAGCGCCACCGCAAGACTTGCCAGCAGACTGAACGTGATGGTCAGGCACATGTCACTGATCAGTTCCCGGGTGATCCCATCCGTAAATACTACCGGAAGGAATACGCAGATCGTCGTCAGGGTACTTGCCGCGATGGCCGCCATGACCTGATTGGCTCCCATGACGGCAGCCCGGGCCGAGCTGACGCCCTGAGCCTTGATCCGATATATATTTTCCATTACAACAATGGAGTTATCCACCAGCATCCCTATGCCCAGCGCAAGTCCGGACAGGGAGATGATATTCAGCGTCATGTCCGAGAAGTACATGAGCAGTATTGCAAACAGTACGCTCAGCGGGATGGACGCTGCCACAACGAGGGTCGGCCGCAGATCCCGCAGGAACAGCAGCAGCACCAGGAACGCCAGGATGGCACCCCAGATCAGGTTAGAGAATACGGACTGGATAATCACATCGATATATTCGCCCTGGTCCATCAGCGTGGTGAAGTGAAGGCCAGAATCTGTCTTTTCCAGGCTGTCCAGCTTGTCATTCATGGTATCAGAAACGGCTGACGAGCTGGCAGAGCTTGACTTATATACCACAAGCACGGACGCGTCCCTGCCGTTTACCTTGGCATAGGTATCGTCACTGTTATCCACGTACTTTACATCCGCCACATCCTCGACGCGGATATCCCCTACGCCGCTGATATGGGTCAGCACCAGGTTCTCCACATCCTTTGCGCTCGTATTTTCCTCATCGATGCGCAGAAGGTACTCCGCCTTGCCGCCTTTGATATATCCGGCAGGCATGGAGAAATTCTCCGCGGAGATGATGCCCGACAAGGTATCCATGGCGATCAGCTTATTGGCATTGGCGTTTTTCCGCGCTGTCTTAGCGCTTTCTTCATAGGAATCATAACCGCTGTCCAGCTCCTTCTGACTGGATTCCAGCGTGGAGGCGACAGATGCCATCTGGGCGCTGGCAACTCCGAAGGCCGCCGCCGCGGAGATCTTCCCCGCCTCGACTTTTGCCGTATTCTTAACCGCCTTCTCCATCTGCTTATTCAGTTTATCCGAGGCAGACTTAAGGGCCGTAAGCTGGGAGCTGACCTGACTCAGCTGGCCTTCCACCTGGGCAAGGCTCTCCTTCGCCTGCTTGTATTCCGGCAGGGATGTTCCCCCCGGCGTATTTTCCAGCGTCTTGACATTCTGCTCCAGGGCCGACTTCTGGGCACTCAGGGCAGACTGATAAGCCGACAGGCTCTGAAGCTGGGATGACATGGCGATCTGCCCTTCCATGCCCTGGTTCACCATCTGGTTGAACTTGCCCAGTTCTCCCGCCTGCTTCTTCTGGGTCTTCGCCAGCTTGTCCTGCTGCTTCTTGATCTTAGACTTCGCCGAATCCAGCTTGTCCTGGGCCTTGTCCAGTTTAACCTTGGCATCCGCGAGCTTGTCATTCGTCTCCGCCAGGATCCGCTTGTTGACGTCGTCGATCTTCTTCTGATTCAGCTTGATCTCCACAGAATCTTCTACAAGACCGATGCCCTGCACAGAAGCCACGCCCTCCTGCCGCTTCAGCTGGGGCAGAATATCGTCGTTGATGTGCTGGGTCAGCTCATTTCTGTCCATGCCCTTCTTGTCCACGCTGAAAACCATGACGGGCATCATGTCGGACGATGCCTCCAGCACAGAGGGTTTGCCCGCCTCATCGGGCAGTTCCGCCTGGTTCAGCGCCGTCGTGATCTTCACCATGGCACTGTCCATATCCGTGCTCTGCTCAAATTCCAGGGAAACGACGCTGACGTTGGCGCTGGACGTACTCGTCACGTTCTTCACGCCGCTGATAGTGGAAACAGCATTTTCCACCGGCGTCGTCACCTCCGATTCGACTTTCTGAGGCGAAGCGCCGGGATACGGCGTCGTGACCATCATGTAGGGCAGATTCATCTCAGGCAGAAAATCCGTGGTCATCCGCGAAAATCCCACCACGCCCAGTACGCCGAGCACAAGCACAGCGACCAGGATGATATACGGTCTCTTAACACTGAATTTAGGCATAGTTCTCCTTCAATACGAAACAAGTTCTGTCTTTCAAATTTTCTCAGATAATAAAACTGCCGGCTCCGAAGCTGCCGGCCTGCATAGTAAACTTCAGGAACAAAGCCCTGACCGGCCCGTTCCTCACTCCTGTCCGCTGTACTCCGGGTGCTTCTCGAGCCATGCGGACGCATAGGAACAGGTAGAAGCGATACGGTATCCGCCATCCCGGATCTGATCAACTGCAGACTGTACCAGGATCCCGGCTATGCCCTGACCCCTCAGGGAATCGTCTACGAATGTGTGGTCTATGACAGCCACACCGTCACGGATCGGAAATGTCACCTCAGCAATGACGTCACCCTTCTCATTCTCCGCGTATATTCTTTCTCTCTCATGTTTAAAATACATGCATATTCTCCTTCTCCTGCCTGAATACAAATGATCCCCCGGCATCGGGGAATCCCTGCGCTGCCGGCAGCTTATCTGCCGCAGCGCAGAGAACATGTCTATTTTACCATGGCTGACAGAAAGTCGCAATTAATTTACCGCTATCCTGTGACATTCTTCCGCAGCAGGCGTTACAGTTCAAGGGTTAACAGGAGGGACTGCCCTTGAGAATCATCGGTTTCGTGGCGATACGGTCGTTCAAATGGCGAGATCAT
>OMXT01000058.1 GCA_900315125.1 uncultured Eubacteriales bacterium | reverse complement strand
TGGGGACGGGGATACCGCTTTGGCGAAAGCAATCCTGAAGAAAGTCGCGTTCCAGTGTCAGCTGACCTATGGTCTTGAGCATCTGGTCCTTCTCCTTCTCCAGGGCATCCTCCTTTCTACGTGCCTCCTTCTCGGCTTTACGGTCGTTGAAAGCGTTGTGTGCGTTCTTCAGGAACTCATTCTTCCAGTTCCTGAGCATATTGGGATTGAGGTTGTAGTTGGCAGCTATCTCGCTGAGTTCCTGCTCTCCCTGGATGACCTTAAGGACGACTTTCGCCTTGAAGTCCGCGGAATGCGTTGATCGTGACATGGTTTTAACCTCCTCTTGCTTGTTTGATCGTACCATGTTCACGATAAATATTTAAGCCTTGGTCCGAATTCCTGGGTCCATTATACTATGTCCAGCCCGTATAGGAATATGTATTCAGTCTGGCTAAGAATTTGGTTGAATTATATCAGTTATGGTAGTATCCTCAATATTGCAGGCTGTGCCCGGTCGACTCCGGGCCGGTTTTCGGTATCACGAGGCAGAACTAGAAATGTCATATAACAGGAGAACAGTAATGGAAAAAAGCGATCGTTTTATTGGGGATGAACATGCTGTTGGAAATGATCATGTGAAGAAAAGGCGTCACAGAACGGAGAGAACAGCCAAAATGGGGATGCTTGTTGCGATATCCGTCGTATTAGTTTATATCATTCATTTTCCTATTTTCCCTGCAGTGCCGTTTCTGGAGTACGATCCGGCGGACATACCCATCCTGATCGGGACGTTTCTTTTCGGCCCGTTTGCGGGCACGGTACTGACGGTTGTCACATCGATCGTACAGGGAGTTACGGTAAGCGCTCACAGCGGGATTTACGGAATTCTGATGCATATCATTGCCACAGGCGCCTTTGTGCTCACAGCAGGGCTTATATATAAGAAAAATAAAACGAAGAAAACGGCAATCATCGCTTTGTTACTCGGTACTCTGGCTATGGCTTTGATCATGATTCCCGCAAACCTGGTCATAACCCCTTTGTTTATGGGTACACCGGTCAATGTCATCTGGGATCTGATGCCCTTCATAGTGGCATTCAACGCAATCAAAGCCGGAATCAACGGAGTCGTTACTTTCTTTATATACAAGCGGGTGTCGCCGCTGCTGCGTTGATATATACGCGATGGGTTGAGAATCAATGACCATTTTGCTCGATTATAAAACAAATCATTGCACTGGGGTAACGGCTATGCCGGTGATGTAAAAAAGATAGCAGATCAGGCTGACATGGTCATCAATGGCCATGCCTATACACGTGATGAGACTGGGTTCCGGGTAATCGATCTGAACAACCTGAAGAAGGCTGCGGTTCTGTCTGCCGAAGGTGAAATGCTGGTGATACCAAGTTGACTGAGCCAGGTTCCGCGAAATTTTTTGTAAAAGAGAACGGCGATACGGTTCTGCGGGAACGAGGTGTACTGGCGGATCAGGAAATTCGAAAAATCCAGGGATTTATTAAAGGAAATTATATCGAAATGTATCTTCGGTGGTCGGAATACAGTGAAATGGGGTTTTATCAGGGAGAATAAAATAATTAGTTGGATAATGATATATCATCCATAAGCGATATGATATAAATATTTCTATCTGCCCGAAGTAAAGGGGCTGCCTTCAGATTGATGAGGCAGCCTTTTTTAACATGAAGAATTATCGGATAGCTTCACAGTGGAAATACTGTCAGCCGTATCCATGAAATTATCCGATCATCGGAACAACGTACAGCGCGATGGCGATGATGCAGGCGGCGATCACGACGCCGCGCCAGATCCTGTATTCACGGTCCATTTTGGCGCGTTCCGCGTCAGATGGGCTTTGTTCCTCCATAACATAAGCGTCCAGCTGGGTGCCCTCTGCATCGCCGTAGACCCTGCGGCATATGTAATAGATCACGAGTCCCACGACGCACCAGATCACGCCCGTGACGATCGCGCTGCGGTCCAGCTGGGTCATCATGATGACATAGATGATGATGCTGACGGGCACGCCGACTTTAATGGCGGGCGCTCTGGACGGCCGCTGCAGCTCAGGATGGCGCATGCGCAGTCCCAGGGCGGCGGCGATTCCTATGATGTAGTAGAACAGGTCCGCGAAGAGGCTTACGGATGCAACAAAGCCGATCGGGTATGCTACCAGTATCAGGGACAGGATCCCGAGGAACAGGATAGAAACATAAGGCGTCTTATACTTCGGATGGACTCTGGCGAAGAACTTCGGCATGGAGCCTTCACGGGCCATGACGTATAAGTAGCGGGGCGGTACTGCAATGCTTGCGTTCAGTGTAGAAAAATCGCCGCCGATAGAGATGCCCAGGGCGAGCAGAGCCATGGGCAGCCCCAGGATACCTGCGGCGGACATGGCGTCGGCAAAAGGCGCATTGGCAGCTGCCAGTTCACTGACTTTAGCTGCAGGGGTGATCCCCACGAGGAACCACTGGAATATGGCGTTTACAGCGAATACGATGAAGGGTGACAGCGCAAGGGCCCGGGGTATGTTGATCTGGGGATATCTGATTTCTTCTCCCATGGCGCAGCAGGTTTCAAATCCTGCGAAGCACCACCAGATCATTGCCACACAGCCGATGAATCCCCAGGGGCTCATGTCTGTCATTGCGTCAGGCAGAACGACATAACTGGGCAGATTGATATTGGGGATCATTGCGATGAACCATATGATGGCAACGCCCCAGAAGAAGAACATGAATCCGTTCTGGAGCCTGCCGGTCATCTCTGTTCCCAGCACATTGGTAATGATGAATACCACGATGGGGATCATAGCCAGCAGCACGTCGCTGATGGGGAGCTCCACGCCGAACGCGCGGAATATCGTTTTGAAGTAAAAGGCGAAGGCAAGGGCTTCGCCGGATGTCACGGCGATCAGTGAAGCGATGAAGTTCCACCCTGCCAGCATGCCCGCAGCCTTGCCCAGACCGAGCTGCGCATACTTGTATGTGCCGCCGGCATAAGGCAGCGCCGCGCCCATCTCACCGTAGAGCATGGCAGGATAAACGCTTATGATCATGGCGATAAACGTGGCGAAAATAACGGATGAGCCCATCGTCCCGACGATCTGGGCGCCTGTAGTAAACAATCCAACGCCGATCACGGTGCCTACGGTGATCGTGACTGCTTCACGCATGCCGAAGGCGCGGGTAAGCTTCAGGCTGTTATCTTTGGTATCCATAGGATTTCCTCCTGTTTCGGGTATCTAAGTGAATGCGAATTTCTGTATTATACTAAATGATAAATCAATGGGTATAGTCCATGTCAATAGCGTATTACGGCAATATTTCTGGAAAACGTGGAGCAGACTCGATGTTTTTGCAAGATTATTGTCCAAACCATTCTGCGTGTAAAAAAAGAGTCGACCAGGATTACGTTCCGTCAACCCCCATTTATGAATTATTTTACGTGATTTAAAAATAGAACAAAGTCATGAAAGACAAGGATCACCAGGTGAGTGAACAGAGGAAATATGATACAATAAATGCAGAACAACAGGGAGGACAGGAATATGGAGAATCAGTCGATAACATACAGTGAAGGACTGGTCCGGTTCATCGATCGGAGTCCGGTTAATTATTATGCGATACGCAATGCGCAGGATATGCTGTTATCTCAGGGCTTCACAGAACTTTCGGAAAGAGAGCGCTGGAATGCGGAATACGGAGGCAGATACTTCATCCAGAGGAACGATTCCGCGCTGATAGCCTTTGTTATACCGGAGCACTTCCGGGGAATGAATATCACCGCTTCCCACTGTGATTCTCCCTGTCTCCGGATCAAAGAGAATCCGGAGATCGACCGTGAGGGCAGATACACGGTACTGAACATAGAGAAATACGGGGGCATGCTCATGGCGCCCTGGTTCGACCGGCCCCTGTCCGTGGCTGGCCGGATCTTTGCTGAGAAGGACGGCAGGCTGGTCAGGAATCTGGTGGATTTCGGCTGTGATATGCTGATTATTCCATCGCTGGCGATCCACATGGACAGGCAGGCGAACGAAGGACGGAAGATCAATCCTCAGGAGGAGATGCTCCCTCTGTATGCGCTGAAGAGCGGTGACTGCGAGAGCAGTGATTCCAGTCGGTCAAAGGGCGGAATAATCCGGCAGGCAGCGGAGCTCGCCGGATGCGCTGAATCAGATGTTCTGGGAGCAGATCTATTCGTATACAACAGGCAGAAGGGGACGATCTGGGGGAATAACGGCGAATTCCTGTCGGCTCCGAGGCTTGATGATCTTCAGTGTGTCTATACGTCTCTTAAAGGATTTCTTGAAGCAGAGAGTCATGCGCGCCTTTCAGTTCTTGCGGTGTTTGACAATGAGGAGGTAGGCAGTTCAACAAGACAGGGAGCTGCTTCCACGTTCCTTTCTGATTCGCTGCAGCGGCTTTACCGGGCGCTGGGCAGGGATGAAGAAGTATATCATATCGATTTGGAAGAAGGGCTCATGCTGAGCATGGATAATGCTCACGCAGTCCATCCAAATTATTTAGGGAAGGCGGATCCCGTCAACCGACCGGTCATAGGGGGCGGCGTAGTCCTGAAGTTCGCCGGGAACCAGAAATACTGCACGGACGGTTACAGCGCTGCGCTATTCCGTCAGGTCTGCAGAAAGGCGGGATGCAGGGAGCAGTGCTTTACAAACAGAGCAGACATGCCGGGCGGATCGACGCTGGGGAACATATCCGGGAACCAGGTTCCCATTGCCACAGCGGACATCGGCATTGCACAGCTTGCCATGCATTCGCCCTTTGAGACGTCGGGGACAGCGGATACGGAGGACATGGTAAAGATCGTACGGACGTTCTATGAAGAGCGATAAAAATGAAATTTGTGTAATGAAAGAGAAAGGACAGGTGCAATTATGAAAGATGAGAGAAACAAAGACGATAAGATTTATTCGACGCGGGTATTAACTGACGAAGTGAATAAAGAGCGACAGGAGAAAGGTGAGGAGAAGATTATTGAAGTAAACGCGTGTAACGGCGCTGCCTTCGGTAATTACGCAAGAAGGGACAAGACGTATTCCAACGCGGCGGATTTCTTCGTCAAGCTGTTTCAGAAGAAGGAAGAAGATGAACATCAGAACGGCGGAAACAGATGAAAAAGATAAGATCAGACGTTTCTATAATCATATGATAGAACTGAATGAGGGGACGGAGCACGATATCGGGTGGAAGAAGGATGTGTATCCTGCAGAAGATCTGCTCACGGAGTCTCTTCAAAACGGGGAACTTTATATTGGGGAGAACGATGGCCATCCGGTGGCAGCGATGATCCTGAACGGAGAGTGTCCGCCAGAGTATGACCGTGTCCAGTGGAAGGTAAGCTGCAGCAGTAATGAGGTGCTGGCCATCCATGTACTCAGCGTGACGCCGGAGGAATTTGGCAAGGGGTATGCAAAGGACATGGTGCGTTTTGCGGTGGAAAGAGCCCGGCAGAAACAGTGCAGGGCGATCCGTCTGGATGTGATAGAAGGAAACGAAGCAGCAGCGGGACTTTACCTGAAGGAAGGCTTTGAGTACATAGAGGACATTCAGATATATTATGAGGTTACGGGGACAAAGACATTTCGGGTCTTTGAATACCCGATTCTCTGATGGAGTGAATAATGAGCAATAATCCACGATGCCTGTACAATGACAATATAGAAGGGTTTCTGGCAGAAGACAGCACTTCGGTATTCGGTATCCTCTGCGACCACTATCATGGGGACGCGCTGACCACAACGAGAGAAGCTTGGAAGTCGGAGATCCGGATCATGAAGGACGTTCTGGCAGACATGCCAGAAGCGAAAGGCCAGATCATATTTGAGTATGATATTCCCCGCCTGGGAAAACGGGTTGATGTGGTACTGCTGATCAATGGGATCATATTCTGCCTTGAGTTCAAGGTGGGAGAGTCCCGGATCCTGGAGGCGGATATCGACCAGGTGCTGGACTACGCGCTGGATCTGAAGAACTTCCATAAATTCAGCGAGGATCATCTGATCGTTCCGGTTCTTATCGCTACTGATTACAGCAAATATACCACGGAGATCCAGATGTCTGTGTATGATGACAGGATCGTCAATCCTCTGGTTACGGGCAGGGAGCATATTGCCGGAGAGATCCGGAGCATCCTGAAAATGTATCTGAATGAACCGCCGGTGGACTGCAATTGGATCATCAGCCCCTATGCGCCCACACCTACGATCGTAGAGGCAGCCAGGGCTTTGTACGAGAATCATTCCGTGGAAGATATCACAAGGCATGAGGCAGATAAGGTATCTACGGACAGGACCATCCGCCTGATCATGGAGATCATCAACGACAGCAAGGTGAACAGGAGAAAAAGCATCTGCTTCGTGACTGGTGTGCCGGGAGCGGGGAAGACGCTGGTGGGCCTGGAGGTGGCGATCCGGCAGACGTATCAGGGCCGGAGTGAGCCGGCAGCGGACGAAGGCGCGGTGTATCTTTCGGGCAATGGTCCGCTGGTCGCTGTCCTCACGGAGGCGCTGGCCCGGGACAATGTGAAGAAATGCCGGGACAAAGGCGAAAAGAAGAAAATCACCGACGCCCGCCGGGAGGTGGGCAAGTCTATTCAGATGATCCACCGGTACCGGGACAATATGCTGGCGAAGATCAGGAATCCCGTGGAGAACGGCGTTCTGGAGATCGATCCGGAAAAGGCGGTCAGGGCAGGGGCGTCGGGATACGGCGAGGTGGAGCATGTGGCTATATTTGATGAGGCTCAGCGCTCCTGGACTCATAAGAGGCTGGCGGCTTATCTCAAGCGAGGGGGAACCTACGGCAATAAACTGAAGGTGCCGAATTTTCCGATGTCTGAGGCGGCTTTCCTCATTTGGTCCCTGGATCAGCGGGAAGACTGGGCTGCCATCATCTGTCTCGTAGGCGGAGGCCAGGAGATCAACACGGGAGAAGCAGGCATTGGGGAATGGATCCGGGCGCTGAACGAACATTTCCCCTGCTGGGACGTATATATTTCACCGAAACTCACGGAGCCGGAATATGCGGAAGGGCAGGTCAACCTGCTTCTTAAGGAGAACAAACATGTGACGTATGAAGAGGATCTTCATCTGAGCGTTTCCCTCCGTTCCTTCCGGGCGGAGAAACTGTCAGCCTTTGTCCACGGGCTGCTGTCCTTCGATGAGCATGCGGCAGATATCTATAATGAAATAAAGGATCGGTATCCGATCCTGCTGACCCGGGACATGGATACCGCTAAAAAATGGCTGCATGACAGGGTGAGAGGTACGGAGCGCACCGGCGTACTAGTGACAAAGGAGGCGGCGCGGTACAAGCCGCTGGGCATACATATCCTGAAAAGCGGCGATGAAAATTCCGTCCACTGGTTTCTGGATGACAAGTCCAATACCCTGTCATCCAATTATCTGGAGGATGCGGCGACGGAGATCCAGGTCCAGGGGCTGGAGCTGGATTACACCTGCCTTCTCTGGGACGCGGACATGCGATGCGAGAACGGAGAATGGCATTTCTACCGTTTCAACGGATCGACCAAATGGAATGAGGTCCGCGGAGAAACGGAAAATCAGCGGGACCAGATGAAGTACATGCTCAACGCGTACCGGGTCCTGCTGACCCGGGCGAGGATCGGCATGATCATCTGTGTGCCGGAAGGGAATTCGAACAGGAATGCCAGTGGATTCTGGGAGGACAGCACGAGGCTGCCGGCGTATTACGACGGGACGTACAGCTATCTGAAAAGTATCGGTATCCGGGAGATCTAGCGCTGTTTGTTAAGAACTGAAAGCTGCGCTATAAAAGATAAAACTGGAAAGGAGACCAGTTATGCGTAAAGAGCTTTGTACAGATGAATGATAATATGCTGGGTAATCTTAATATCGGCGGAAAAATGATATTGGCAGGTCAGATTCTGCTGGCGGTGTGCTGCGGGTTTTACATCCCCTGGTGGTTTATGGTGTTCCGCCCGGGACAGCCCCACAACTGGATGGCAGGAAGGGCAGGGATCCTGCTGCTCCTGACGTTTCTTGCCGGTCTTGCGGGGCTGGTGCTGACTCTTTGGGGGGATAGCGGCGTCGGGGCAGACAGGGCTTTGTTCAGCGGGAACAAAGTCATGGCTCTGGGCATTGCCATCTGTTTTCTGATGATGA
Source organism: uncultured Eubacteriales bacterium (assembly GCA_900315125.1). Classification (GTDB taxonomy): domain Bacteria; phylum Bacillota; class Clostridia; order Peptostreptococcales; family Anaerovoracaceae; genus Aminicella. The sequence goes on along the minus strand of OMXT01000058.1, from coordinate 19,546 downwards.
TTTTCACATCGACTGTTTTTCACCGTCCGGTAACGACGGAGCTTCTGCTGATCACCGGCTGGGCGGTACTGGAGCTGGTCACCGTGAATAAGTTGTATGGAACGGAGATTTTCGAAAGGCCGCTTGCCATCGTCCTCTGCGCGCTTATCGCTGCCGCGTTTATCGTCAATATGGTATTGTATATCGCCTATTACCGATTGGACGCATGGAATGCTTATCGGCTGGCGGCTGTCCCACTGGCTGTGGATGGGGTGTATATGGCAGCGCTGGCGGCTGTTATTGTCCGGCTGGCGTAGCGTTTTGGCAATGGCTGAAAGCGGGAAGTTTGAATTCGCATCGCTTATTTGCGATTTTTGGAGGTGATGGATCCTGAAAACTGTAAATGTGGTCGCTGCGGTGATCTGCGGCACGGGAGCCCGGCAGGGACGGATCTTCGCGACCCAGCGGGGCTACGGTGAGTTTAAGGACGGCTGGGAGTTTCCCGGAGGCAAGATAGAAGAAGGGGAAACGCCGCAGCAGGCACTGATCCGGGAGATTTCTGAGGAACTGGATACAGTGATCGAGGTGGGTGACTGGATTGATACGATCGAGTATGATTATCCTTCGTTTCATCTGTCTATGCAGTGTTTCTGGGTCAGTGTCCGGTCTGGGAATCTTGAGCTGCGGGAACACGAAGCGGCCAAGTGGCTGGCGGCAGATGAACTCTATTCTGTGGACTGGCTCCCGGCAGACAGGGCTTTGATAGAAAAGATAAAGCAGGGAATGGCGGCCGTGAGCTGAAAGAGCGGATTGCATGATGCAGGGGGTGCCGGAGTCTGTGGTGTCTTTACTGAAAAATACGGTGCTTAGGCTGTTCCCAGGCGGAGCCGGAGGGAATCAGGCAAGCTTAGATTGCTGAATATATATTGCCCGCAACGAAAGATATTTTGCTATACTGTAAACTATAGGGAGGATCATATCAATGCGGAAGCTTCCAATCGGTATACAGTCCTTTGAGGATATAAGAACAAATGGATATCTTTATGTCGATAAAACCGAATACATCTGGAATCTTGTGGAATCGGGCAAGGTGTATTTTCTGAGCAGGCCCAGAAGATTTGGAAAGAGCCTGTTAATTTCCACTATGGAAGCATATTTCCAGGGTCGCCATGAGCTGTTTTCCGGTCTGACGATAGAAACGCTGGAAAACAAACGGAAGAATCCATGGACGCATTACCCGGTAGTCCATTTCAGTATGGCAGGCGGTCAATATAGGACAAAGCAGGGACTGGTCAATATATTGTCAGATGTTATTGTCAGCACCGCGGTTCAATATGGCATTAAAGAAAAAATTAGTGGTGATGACCTTGCAGTTCAGTTCCGCCAGCTGATCCGTGCCCTGAAGGAGCTTACAGGAAACGGAGCAGTAATCCTTGTTGATGAATACGATATATGGAAAGGAAATTTCCAATATATGTGATTCGATGAGTTAAGTCATCATATAATTTTATTTACAGAGAATATTCCAGTTCACCGGGAACTGGAATATTTTTAGTGCTCCAAATTTTATTCATTGGATGGCATCTTCGCAATCGATCGAATAATTTAGAAAATTCTATTTATTACTATACGTGTATGATTTACAAGAGTAAACTGACTACATTGAGTTATCTTGTTTGAGAAAGGAGTTTGTTATGAGCAGCGGAAGAAGGAGGCTGAAACGGCTGGCTGTGGTCGCTCTGTCGATTGCAGTTGTCCTGACATTCAGTGTACCCGCCTTTGCGGCAGAAAGTGCGCAGAATACAGCGCAAAAGACTTTGTCGCAGACGCAGCAGCAAAAGCTGAGCAAGAAGTACAGCCAGAAGCTGGCAGCGGGAAAATCGATTAAGAGAGTTCCTGCAGAGGCAAAGGCAGCGGAGAGTTTCGCCTCGATCGATAAGACGAGGATCTCTATGACGGAAAAGCAGGAGATCAATGTGACATTTAAGCTTCCTGCAGGCAGCGACCTCAGCAAGCTGGAGTGGTATTTCGGGGATAAGAAATTCAGTGACGATGCATGGCAGAGCTGGATCCCCATTGATCCGAACAAGGAGGACGGGCCCTGTGAGCCGATATTTGAGGTGAAATCGATCAACCAGTCGGAGGACGGAACCGTTTCTGCGACGATAAGCGTAAACTATGCCTTTGATGGCGGCGACGCAGCATACTGGAGACCCTGGTACGATTACAGAGGCGTCTATGCACTGACGGTTAAGGATCCGGCAGGCGGCGACAGTTTTAGCGACAAGATCCGCTATGAGGTATATGACAGCTACACACCTTATAATGAACTGGACAGTACGATCGAGAACATTATTGCAAATAAGAAAAACGACATCTACATGAGCTGGGAATCCATCGGAAAGAGCACCGACGGCAAGGACGTGAATGTGGCCATCGTTGCAAAGAACAAGTCCGATGTAGATAAATATCTGGAATTGAAAAAGCGGATGGAAAGTGATCCGGATCAGGTGCTCAGCGAGGTGAAGGCAGGAACGCTGAATTATAAGGTACCTGTTTATATTACGAATATCCACGCCAATGAGTGTCCGGGAGTGGACGCCCAGATCCAGTTCCTGAAGGATATCGCAAATAAGGCGAGCATTCCATATAAGAGTGCGAAGGATAAAGAATCCGAATATAAGATCAGTGACATTCTGAACGATGTATTCTTCATTGTCCGTCCGACGGAGAATCCATATGCCCTGGAAAATTACCAGCGCGGAAATGTTTACGGATTCGACCTGAACCGAGACAGCACTTTACCAGACCCAGCAGGAGTCTCAGGTTGCCACACAGGATATTGTCAAGTGGGATCCGGTCGCCCTATGCGAGCTCCACGGCTTTATATATGATGCCAAAACGCAGCTGAGTATTGAGCCATGTACGCCGCCCCATGAGCCGAATCTGGAATATGATCTCTATTACGATAATGCCATCGACCTGGCCAATGCTTTTGGTACGGCCGGTTCGCTGAATAGCAAATATACGGAAAGTGAAGAGCAGGTCAAAGAATACGGCGGCGAAGTCGGCGATCCCTGGTATGAGATCCCGGGAAGGGACAACAGAGACGCTTCCGGGGACTGGACGGATATTTCCGATGATATGTCATCGAACTACACGCCTACATATGCTTTGTTCCATGGAACTAATGGATGTACCGTTGAGTGCGGCGAGCTGAATGAGGAATCCGTGACGTGCGAGAAGTACGGCGTCATCGGCTACACTGCCTATGTTGCCGCACATAAAGATAAGCTGTTCAAGTCACAGCTTGAGATCTACAGCAGGGGTGTTAATAACACGGAATCTGCAGAAACAGAAAAGTATTTCGTTGATGTACATAATAACCCGGTGAAGGATTTCCGTGAGAAAAACGCCAATGGAAAATTCTATCCGGAATATTACGTGATTCCGGCTAATGCGGCGATGCAGCGGGATCTGGCGGATGCTTATGACATGCAGGCTTATCTCCTGCGGAACGGTGTAAAGGTTGACCGCCTCACTCAGGATGTTACAGTTGGAGATAAGACATATAAGAAGGGTGACTTCGTCGTTGACCTGCATCAGGCTAAGAGAAGCATGGCCAATGTCGTTCTCTATAAGGGCAAGAAGGTAGAAGGCTGGACCGGTCTTTACAGTGAATCTGTAACAAATTTCCCGGAGATGCGCGGATTTACCTGTGATGCGATCACGGAGGCAGGTGTATTTAAGGGAAAGACGGAGGAAACGACCAGCCCTGTTACTCCGGCATCCGAAACCACAGGTGAAGGAACTGCGTATGTTATTATCGGCAACGACAGCCTGGACAGCGTGAATGCGGTAAACGACCTGCTTTCTGAGGGCGTCAGCGTCGGAATGATCACCAAAGCCGGGAAAGACTTCGCCAAGGGAGACTTTGTTATCTATCAGAAGGACGCATCGAAGATCCCTGAGAAGTATGCCCTGGCTCTGACGAAGACGGACGAATATCCCCAGGCAAAGGTAATAAAGCAGCCGAAACTCTATGTCAATGAGAATTCAACATTTGATTATTTCGCATTCACGAAGCAGATGAACTTTAAGACGGTGAGCAAACCGTCCCAGGCAAACGTCATCTTCAGCAGCGATGAGCCGGATAAGGCTGTTACTGCGGCAGTCAAGGCCGGTAAGGCATTCGTCGGCGCAAGCAGTTATGTCATGGACTTCGCTAAGAAGTCGATCAAGGGACTGGACTATAAGGCAGAAACAGAGAAGGATTACTGGGGCAATGTAGAGTTTATCGACTACGAAGCGCTGGCAAGAGTCGATTACGGAAGCTCGCTGATCACTGCCAGCTATGAGGCGGCGGGCGACGATACCATCTACACCAAGGGCAGCGCGCGGATCACCAAGGTTCCTAAGGGAGCGGAGGTCCTGTACAAAGTCAAGTCCAAGGATTATTTCAAGGCGGGATGGTGGTCCAACGTGGATCAGATCGCGGGCAAAGCCATGGCTGTGGATTATCATCAGAATGGCCTGAACATGACGATCTTCGCCAACAGCATCACGAACAAGGCGCACCAGACTGACGATTACCGCCTGGCGGTCAATGCGATCTATAAGGATCTGCTGGGTGACAGCTTTACGAAAGAGCCTGCGGTCGTTTCCGGCGGAATGAAGTATGATATCTCCGGCGGCAGCGCGGTCCTCATGAAGGGTGTGAACAAAGCGAAGGTTACCGTTCCTTCTTCAATAAAGGTCAACGGAAAGACGTATAAGGTAACGTCCATTGCGGCCAGCGCATTTAAGGGCGACAAGAAGCTGAAGAGCATCGTCATCGGCAGCAATATCAGGGCTATTGGCTCCAAAGCACTCTACGGCGATAAGAAGCTGGCGAAGATAACATTTAAGGGAAAGAAGGTTAAACGCATAGGTTCCAGCGCATTCCGGGGAATCTATAAGAAGGCAGTATTCAAGGCGCCTTCCAGCAAGCTGAAGAGCTATAAGAAGATGATCAAGAAAGCCGGCGCGCCGAAGAAGGCGAAGTATAAGAAGCTGTAAGTACAGGACGCATATTGTAAGGACGTCGGTTATTTCTGAAATATCCATAGTAGGAGGGCTACCTCAAAAGAATGAGGTAGCCCTCTTACTTGTCCGGAAAATGTTTTTTGATGGATATGTGTGCTCAGAAGGTGTCAATGCAACCCTCCTTATTTTGATGCAGCTCTTATATTCGGAATCGCAGTGCATTACTGCAGTTATTCTTCCTCCTCCGGATATGTGATGCCCCAGGTGTTTCGGAATTCTGTCATCAGTTCCATCACATCCCGGGTCTCCTGATTATACAGGCGGCTGTCATTTCCGTGGATGGCGGCTTCCAGGTCGGTCAGTTCATAGTAGAGGGCCTCGCTGGTATCGCCGGACAGGATCTCTGTCTTCTCGCTGGTAACGGCATCTGTGAAGACGGCCTGGCATGCCCGGGGAAATTCCATGACCTCTATATAGCCTTTTTCGCAGGAGACCATGCCCCGCTTGGGCTGCTTAGAATGGAGGGAAAGCATGATAGAGGCAAGCTGGCCTTCGGGATTCCGCAGGAGCATGCTCCCTTCCTCATCTACACCGGTGGGAGCAGGGAGCATCATGGACTGGATCTGGTTCGGCTTGCTGTTCATGAACCAGCGGGCAAAAGACAATGCATAGACACCGATATCCAGCATGGCTCCGCCGGCAAGGCTGCGGTTAAAGAACCGGTTCTTCATGTTGTAATCTTTAAAGCTCCCGAAATTAACAGTAATCAGGTTCACCCGACCGAACTCTCCGCTTTCGATCCTGCGCCGAAGTTCTGTGTACAGAGGCATGTGGTATATTGTCATAGCCTCTGCCATGACGGTTCTGCGCGCTGCGGACAGGTCAAGAACCTCAGCAAGCTCCGCGCTGTTCAGGGTGATGGACTTCTCCACAAGCAGATGCTTTCCGCCCTGTATTGCCTTTTTCATAAACTCATAATGGGTGTTGTGGGGCGTGGTGATATATATGGCGTCGATGTCCGGATCCGTGAACATATCGTAAAAATCGTCATATACTTTTTCTATGCCGTATTTCGCGGCAAAGGCATCAGCTTTATCCTTCGTGCGGTTTCCCACTGCCGCGATTTTCCTTCCGTGGGCAGCCATCGCCTCAGCCATCTGATTAGCGATCACACCGACGCCGAGCACAGCCCAGCGAATCTCTCTCTCCATTGCTTTCCTCCAATTTATCTATATTATCTGCGATTCTTCTTATTTCATTATGGCGGCGTCAATGACTCTTGACAAGCAGTAAAATACATGTTTATAATTTTACATAAACTTTACAAAAGCGTGCATTATTATAAGTGATTGGGCGGCACGCAAGTAAAGGTTGGAAGAATCATTGTCCGGCAGGCTGCGGATCGTTGACGCTGCCTGCACACGAGGAGAGAAGAGTATGAGTGAGAGAAAAAATTTTAGCATGAGAATGGTTACTGTCATTCTCGCTGTGGTTGTGACAGTTGCGTTTACGCCGCTGTTTGCAGGCCCGGCAATGGCTGCTTCTAAACTGAAGGTCAGCAAGACAAAGGTTACGGTTACTGTGGGGACCACATCGTCTTCCGTTTCCGCCAAGGGACTTTCTGCCGCTAAGCTGAAGAAGGTCACCTGGTCATCCAGCAACACGGCAGTTGCGAACATTACCAAGATCAAAGGTAAAAGCATAAAGATCCAGGGTATCAAGGCCGGAACTGCAAAGGTCTATGCCAAGTACGGCAAGACGAAGAAGACAGTAAAGGTCACCGTAGCCGCGGCGAAGCCGGCGGAGGATAACAATCCGTCCGTAACGGGCAACTACAGAACAGAGAGCTACATCAGCGGCGTTCTGTATCAGGAGTCTGCTGAGGTCGCTGCACAGTACAAACAGGCCTTTGTTCTGGCAAAGGACACACTGGATAAGGCAATCGCAGCCAACGGCGGCAAGGGAGAGGGTCTGGCTATCGTAACAGATATCGACGCTACGCTTCTTGACGACAGCTGCTACTTCGCAGGAGCTCTGCTGGACAGCAGCCGGGCGACGCCCTGGAACAACGATGACTGGTTCGGCTATTACGCAGCCATCGCATCCAGCCAGGATGCTGCAGTACCGGGGGCGATCGACTTCGTTCAGTACGCTTACAGCGAGGGCGTAGAGATCTACTATATCACCAACCGTCCGTTCTATGAGCTGGATCTGACATGCCAGCAGCTGATCCACGCGGGATTCTTCAAGTCTGACGACGCGGACCTGCAGACGGTGCTGACGGCGAAGGAAAAACAGCTGAAGGAACATTATATTGACAAGCTGAATGAGGACAACCAGAAGGATCTGTCTCTGCCCGCGGATAATGATTATGACTATGATGCAACAAAGGCATTAGCGGAGCAGATCAACAGTGACGGCAGCGGTCTGGAAATGGGAGCGGGATACTTCACATGCAAGGAAGATCCGATCGTCCAGGTTCAGGGATATGATTATTCCAGCGACAAGTCCGCACGCCGCGACAATGCTGCCAAGGCAATCGCCAAGAAGTATGAAGGCGGCAAAGTCATATTCAGCATGGGTGACAGCATCAATGACCATGTATCCGATACCGACAGTGAAGACTTCTCACGGAAGATCGGAAATGTCGCAAGAACGGCGAACGTGACGAAGAGTGATTGGAATGATAAATGGGGCACCCAGTTTATCATGATGCCGAACTCTGCTTACGGCGACTGGCTCAAGGCGACATGGTACAAGAATAAGGCGGGCAATGCGCTGGAGCAGTGCAGCTACATTAAGACACAGCTGGATGCCCACGCATATAAAGACAACTGGTACAACGGCCCGAGCCCGACCGGCCCGAATGTACAGTAATTACAGTAATGCATAATTAGAATCGCTCAATCACCGCGGGCGGCCTCAATACGAGGCCGCCCTTTTACATTGTGTTAATATTGACACGCTTTCTATTGGTGTGTCCCAAAATACTCACAAATCATGTGTCAGAAAAGCAACACAAAGAATTGATTTGCCTGGGAACTCTGGAGTTTCCGCACTTTGCCGGCAATGCTGCATATGGCATAATATTTGCTTTGTATACAGTAAAGCCTTAAAGTGGCAGATGGATAAACAGCTTTTCTTATCCGTTCCGGAACGTATCTGCTCTTTAATGTTTTCGGGTCAGCTGCAGAGGCCCGGCTGCCGGACAAGGGTACCATGTCCGGAAAGAAATATTTAAATATCTTAGTTGATTTGGAGGTATATTCGTTGGAGACTCTGAATAATACGGAAAAGAGCGGATACGGATCGCGTCTTGGCATGATCTGTATCCTGATTTCCGGTTCTGTGGGAACCGGAAACATGTGGCGGTATCCGCGCCTTGTCTGCACATACGGCGGGGCTTTTATTATCGCCACCGTTGTGGGGCTGCTCCTCATAGCTATTCCTTTGTGCATGAACGAGAACTTTATGGGACGGGCTTCGAGGCATTCTGCTCCCGGAGCGTTTCGGGATCTGCTGGGACCGAAGTTTACGTGGATGGGAACATTTGCAACCCTCTGTTATTTCATGATGCATTGCAATTATACGGTAATTCTTGCATGGTGCGTGCGCTACACGTTCATGTCAGCCGGAGGAACGTACTTCGGCGTGGAAGACAAGATGGCTCTGTTCAACTCAGTTGCGTCCCGGGATGTATTTACCGGTATCTGCTGGGTCGGCATCGTTGCTTTAGCATGGATCTTCGCATCCAGACAGTCCATGCTGGAAAAGGGTGCGAAGTTCATCGTTCCAGCCATGGCAGTGATCCTGTTTATTATGATCGGATTCGCGGCGACCAGGGAAGGCGGCGTGGAAGGACTCAAATATTCTTATTCCTTCACCGCCGGTGAATTGGTTGATCCAAACATCTGGCTGCAGGCGATCACTCAGGATTTCTGGTCCCTGGGTTCCGGCACCATGCTCTGCGTTACTATGGCTAAATTTGCGAGGAAGGACGAAGATATCGTCGTTAACACGAAGATCCAGGGATTCGGCGATGCGTCATTTGCCCAGCTGGCGACACTGGCTGTGCTGCCCTGCATCCCGGGTACAGAGTTCGTCGTTCCCTGCGACACCGTGCTCCTGTCCGTAGGCCTGATTCCGGAGAACGAGGTCTCCAAGAGCGCCGGCGTCCAGCTGGATCCCATCACCAAGGGCCCCATCGTAGACAATACCATGGAAACATCGGTACCTGGCATATTCGCCTGCGGAAATGTGGTCCACGTCAATGACCTGGTAGACAACGTGTCCAGGGAAAGCGAGATTGCGGGAGCATCGGCGGCGGTCTTTTCTGACAAAGGCGAGTCTGCCGATAAGAAGAAGGTCAGCCCGGGCAATCTGGTCCGCTACGTGGTTCCCCAGTATGTGAACAGCCAGGTTAACAGCGACGTCAAGATGTACTTCCGCGTAACGGAACCGCTGAAGAACGTGACCATTCAGGCGAAGGCCGGCGACGAAGTGATCTACAAAAAGAAAAAGCAGTTCGTCAACCCCGGCGAAATGGAGCAGATCAGCGTAGAGGCGGATAAACTGAATGCCATGCAGAATGCAGGCATCACCGTAAGTGTTGAGAAAAACGAGGAGGCGTAATCATGGAAGAGCGTGAGATCATATGCGTCACCTGCCCGGCAGGGTGTCATATAAAGGTTAAAGGCGATGGAAAGAACATCACAGAGATGACGGGATATACCTGCAAGAGAGGTAAGGAATACGCCACCAACGAGTACCTTGCTCCTAAGCGTTCCCTTACATCCACTGTTAAGGCGGAGGGGTATACCTGCCCGGTCATTTCCGTCCGGTCCAGCCAGCCCATACCGAAAGAGAAAATGTTTGAGGCCATGGACTTGATCCGTCAGACGACGGCAACGGCGCCCTTTTACATCGGCAAAGTGGTCATAGAGAACATTCTGGATACAGGAGCAGACATTATTCTGTCCAACGAGTAGGAGGAAATCATGAAGACGAAAGAATATTATCAGGAGCTTGCGAAATCTCTTACCCCTGAGACGAGATCTTTTATCGGCGGCAAGTTCGTTGAGGGAGCCGGTCCGGTCTTTGTATCTGTAAACCCGGCAAACGGTGAGAAGATCGCAGAGCTTCACTCCAATACGGCGGAAGAAGTCATGGAGGCGGAGCGCATCGCCAGAGAGGCGTATAACGACGGACGCTGGTCGAAAAAGGCGCCGATCGAGAGAAAAGAGATCCTGTGCCGCCTGGCAGACCTGATCATGGAGAACCTGGACGAGCTGGCTGTGCTGGAAACCATGGACAGCGGCAAGCCGATTTACGATAATGTGACCGGCGATGTGCCGGAAACGGCTCAGACATTCCGTTTCCATGCGGAGGCTATAGATAAGCTGCAGGACGAGATCACGCCGGGGGACGGAAAGCACCTGAGCATGATCGTCCGGGAGCCTCTGGGCGTTGTAGCGGCCATTGTTCCCTGGAACTTCCCCATGGGGATGGCGGCATGGAAGCTGGCTCCGATCCTGGCATCCGGCAACAGCGTAGTCATCAAGCCAGCGTCACTGACGCCCCTGTCCCTGCTGAAGATCGCAGGATTGGCGAAGGAAGCGGGTATACCGGACGGCGTACTGAACGTAGTTCTTGGAAGCGGCAGAGTCGTAGGAAACGCATTGGCAGAGCACCCGCAGATCGAGGCTCTGACCTTTACCGGTTCCACGGCAGTAGGAAAGAAGCTGCTGGTTCAATCCGGAGAGACCAACGCCAAGAGGATCTTCCTGGAAATGGGCGGAAAGAATCCCTGCGTCGTCATGCCGGATGTGAAGGATCTGGATCACGCAGCAGAGGAAGCGGTCAATGCCGTATTCTGGAACATGGGCGAGAACTGCAGCTCCAATTCCCGGCTGATCGTTCACCGGAGCATCAAGGATGAACTGGTGAAGAAGATCGTAGAAAAGACCAAGGCTCTCGTTACCGGCGATCCTATGGATCCGGCAACGAACATGGGCGCGCTGGTGGAGCGTCCCCATATGGAGAGCGTGCTGAACTATATCGATATCGCGAAGAAAGAAGGAGCGACGCTGCTCTGCGGCGGGGAACAGCTCTATCCTGAGACCGGCGGGAACTATGTGGCGCCTACTGTGTTTGACAATGTGACGCCGGATATGACCATCGCAAAGGAAGAAATCTTCGGACCGGTTCTGGGGATCATCACATTTGACACAGAGGAAGAAGCGGTCCGCATCGCCAACGATACCACATACGGACTCCACGCATCGGTATTCACCGATGATCTGAAGACGGCGCACCGTCTGTCCCGGGCGATCCAGGCAGGGACGATCTCCGTCAACTGCTATGCGGAGGGTGACTACGGAACACCATTCGGAGGATTCAAACAGTCCGGTTTCCTGTCCAGAGACAATTCCCTCTGGGCAAACAGACAGTATACAGAAATGAAGACAATCTGGATCGAGCTTTAGGCTTACAGTTAAGAAGGGAGAAATATCATGGGAATGGATCTTCAGGCAATTCAGGACATTATCGACGTTGCAAAGAGGCTGGATGACAAAGGCCTGGTCAACGCTTTTGAAGGAAACGTATCAATTAAGAGAGACGGCTATCTCTATATCACACCCTCGGGGAAGAGCAAGGTAACACTCACGCCGGAGAAGATCTGCGTGTTTGATGAAGAGGGAAACCAGATCTCCGGCATCTACGCGCCTTCTTCTGAGCTGAAGATGCACAGAGCGGTTTATGAAATGCGCGATAATATCGGGGGCATCGTTCACGCCCATCCGGCATTCCTGACAGCTTACGCCATGTGCGGCAAGCCGCTGGAGAGCAAGTGCCACGCGGAGATGATCTGGGACCACAAAGTCATTGAGGTCGCTCCCTACGGAAGACCGGGATCGGATGAAATCTACGCCGGAGTCAAACCTATTCTGGACAAAGGCAGAGACCTGCTTTTGTTATCGAATCACGGCGTGCTCTCTGTAGGAGAAGATGTGTTTGCAGCGCTGAACAAGCTGGAGTCTGTTGAGAACGCGGCAAAGATCCTGACCATTGCCAAGTTTGTTGGCGATGGAAAGTATGCGGATCTTCCGGAGGAAGAAGTACAGACGCTGCTGAGCCTGTAAATTATGTGTTTGTACTGGGCGCCAGCGGCTGCCTTTCGGCGGACTGCTGCGCGCCCAACGTATATATGTGAAAAGTCAAGGGGTCACTCTGAGTTCTGAAGGAGGATAAAAATGTCGGAAATCGAGAAATTTGTAGGAAAAATTCTGACAGAGAATTATGACCTGGGAAAAATCATGGGTGTCACTAAAATCAAAGAAGGTGACACAAACAACAGCTTTCTGGCGCTGGCGGATGACGAGGGAAAGAATACCCAGTGGTATGTGCGCCAGTACAACCGTTTTGAAGAGGAACAGGATATTATCTACGAACATGCCTTTGAGAAATACCTTGCAGAGCGTGTGAATGGGGAAATCCAGACGCTGCTGCCGGTTCCCACCAAAACGGGCGCTACATGGGTCGTGGAGAAATTTGAAGGGGAAGATAACTTCTACGCCGTGTTTAACGTAATTAACGGCAATGAGCCTTATTCCTGGGAGTTCAACGACTTGAGTCCCAATGCCATGAGATCCTGCGCGGAGATCACAGCCAAGTTCCACGCCTGGGGCTGCGGATTTGAACCGCCCGCGGGAAGCGGACGCCATGAGGAACCGCTGATCGATCAGCTGGATCAGTGGGTGATCGATTTCCCTGCCGCTCTGGAGGAGAAAAAGAAATCGCCGGAGATCTTCCGCCGTTTTACGGATTATCTGGAGAAAGAAATTCCTTATCTGATTGAGACGTCCAGGCTGTGCCGTGCGGAACTGGAAAAAGTCAAAGATGACCTTCCCATGTGCATTAATCATAAGGACATGAACCCCGGTAATGTCATGTTCGATGACGATGATAATGTAAATGCCGTATTTGACATGGACTGGTGCAATATGGATTACCGTATCTATGACATTGCCTGGATGGGCTACCAGGCCATCGCGTCCTGGGATACCGACGCATGGGGTGCAGTTCCTGTCGAAGAGATCCAGTCCTTCATCGATAATTACAACCGGATCATGATCGAGCGGAACTGCCCTCTGGGTCCTCTCGATGAGACAGAGCTTGCGTTCCTGCCCACCATGATGATCATAGGCATGCTGAAAGTTCTGGCAGATTTTATCTGTTACGAGGATCATACCCACGATCCCTATCGTGTGTTTGTCAACACCTGGCGGTTTATCAGCAGCGTGAAGTATATGAGAAATTATCTGGAGAATAAGGGAAAGTAATACGAACCTGATTTTCCGGGAGAATAAGGAGGTAATTCTGTGAAAAATATCTTGTGCTATGGGGATTCCAACACATTTGGTTATGATCCCTATACCGACGGGCGATACGATTATGATGTCCGCTGGCCTGGAGCACTCCAGAATATTCTGGGCAGAGATCAATATTATGTTGTTGAAGAAGGATTGGGTGACAGGACTACTGTTTTGAATGACCCATTAATGTATGACAATAAAAATGGACATGCATTGCTGCCTGCAATAATAGCATCCCATATGCCTCTGGATCTCATTATCATTATGCTGGGGACGAATGATACGAAAGCCAGGTATGGAGCAGAGGCTCCGGATATCGCCAGAAGCGCTGTGAGGCTTGCACAGACAGCTAAGTTCATCTCTTCTGTCGAAGGAGAAGAGAGTCAGGTTCTCCTCATTGCGCCCATGCCTATTACAGAGGATGTAAAGCATGGAGGATGCAGCTTTGAACTGGGTGACCACAGCATCAGAGTTGCCGCGGAAATGCCCCAGTGGTATAAGCGGTTTGCAGGAGAGGCAGGGATACCTCTGCTGGATGCTTCTGAATTTGTTCAGGCGAGCGAGGAAGACGGGGTGCACCTGACACCGGAAGGTCACAGAATACTTGCTGAAAAAGTGGCTGCAAAGATTAAGGAAATGATTGGCTGACGCAGCCTCTGATGAAAAGGAGAAATCTATGGATAATAATATGCCCAGGTACAAAGTACTGTACGAGGCGAAGCAAATGAAAGCAATACGGTTTGGATTGGTAATTGCTTTCATGAGCGCGATGTTCAACTGTGTATTCCAGAACTTTAATGTAGCTGCAACATCATTGATTGAAGGAGATTTTGCCACTGGTCTGCTCGCTGCATATGTAATGAGCGTTTTTACGCTGGGGATCTGTGAGTTCGGCGGCGGAATCATTACTTTTATATATAATCTATTCCGTGGTATCCCTCTGGCAGAGATCAGACGTACATGGAGTGTCAATTCAGGAAAGACCATAATGCTTTCTGCTCTCTGCGCAGGGCCTGTCGGTACAGCAGCCTCCGTAATGTCCATTGCGCTGATCGGTTCCACATATGCCAACTGCATTATTGGCCTTGCTCCAGTCGTTACAGCCCTGCTGGGAAAAATTATTCTGAAAGAAAAGATGAATGGAAGAGTCTGGGCAGGAATCGTGATTTCTGTCGCGGGAGCCATCGTTGCTACGATGGGTGTTCCTGACAACGTGACGAATCTGGTTCTCGGTGTGATCATCGCTGCTATTGCTCCTGTAGCCTTTGCGCTTGAAGGCATCATCTCTACTCACGGCGTTGATGTTACTGATCCAATGGTTGCCTGTCCGCTGTTCCGTATGGTTATGAGTGGTATCTTTGAAGTAGCTATTGCCATTATACTCTGCTTGATCACCGGTCATATCGGATGGATTGGAATGCTCTGCGGTCTGATCACGTCCACGCCTATGTGCATGGTATGGATGCTTTGTACAATGATCGCCATGTCCATCCAGTATAATATGGGCTATACATCGTTTAATTACTGCGGTGCAGTTAAATCTGAGGCAATATTATGGACAGGGGCATTCTGGACAATTCCCGTTGGATTTATCATGGGCGGTCTGGGGATCATCGATTACAGAGTCACAGGAATAGGTATGCTGGGAGCTGTGCTGGTAGTTATTGGAATAATGCTGGTTGTTGCTAAACCCTCGGAGCTGTTCAGTCTGAGAGATGGTGAAGAACAGGAGGCGGCGTGATATGGCTAAGAAATTACCAATCAAGACAAGAGTGATCGAATGGTGCATTCTGAACGACAGGCCGGTTTGCGCCCATGAACTGGCGGACATTCTCGCATCGGAATATCCGGGTGAGAAGAGTGCCGGAGTTAAGAAAATCGACAACATCCTGGACTGCTACTGCCGGGTCGGCTTTATGAAGCCTGTCGGCCTCGACGAGAAGTACGGTGACGAAGGCGTACAGTATCAGGTGACAGAGGCAGGAAAAGCAGAATTGCCCTATGTGCCGGGACACGGCAATAAGGCGTTCTAAACAGAATAATGCTTATCCGATACACGGATGGCTGGACTATAATAGCCCGGCCATCCGTTTTTTTTAGCAGGGCACAGAGGCGGGGAGTCTGGTATAATAGCATGGAAGGAGACAGCATGATCATCAACACAGGACAGAGAACAGATATCCCCGCATTCTATTCCGAATGGTTCGCCCGGCGGCTCAGCCAGGGCTTTGTTTGCGTACGGAACCCTTTTAATTATCATCAGGTGAGCCGTTACCGTCTGGAGCCGAAGATTGTGGATGTCATCGGATTCTGCACCAAGAATCCCGCGCCCATGTTTCCCTATATGGATCTTCTGCGGGACTATGGGCAGTACTGGTTCGTGACGATCACGCCTTACGGTCCGGAGATCGAGCCAGGTGTGCCGCTCTGGCAGAGTGTGGCCCGGGACTTTCGGCGGCTGTCAGAACTGGTTGGGGTGAACGCGGTGGGATGGCGGTATGATCCCATATTTTTAAGTGAGAAATATTCTGTCGATTACCATCTTAAGATGTTTGGGCAGATGGCGTCGGCTCTGGAAGGATATACAGATACGGCAGTCATCAGTTTTATTGACATGTATAAGAAAGTCCGGAGGAACTTTCCGGAGGCGGCTGCAGTGCCCCGGGCGCAGCAGGTCCTGCTGGGCAGAGCGATGATCGAGATTGCAGCGGAGCACGGCATGACGGTCCGGCCCTGCGCGGAAGGGGATTTTCTCTCAGAATACGGTGCAGACTGCTCTGGCTGTATGACGCCAGACGTTTATGAGAAGGCGATCGGGAAAAGACTGAATTTCCCCCGATGGACGCCGAACCGGCCGGAGTGCGGCTGTTACATTGCCTGTGATATCGGCGCCTACGACACCTGCAGGCATTTCTGCCGCTACTGTTATGCCAACACCGATAAGGCAGCAGTGCTGCAGAACCAGAAGATGCATGATCCGGAATCGCCCTTTCTGATCGGCGGATACATGGAGGGCGATCAGATCCACGACGTAAAACAGGAATCCTGGATCGATCCGCAGGTAAGCTGGTTTTAATCGTGAGTTGAACCGTGCAGGGAATGCCGCAGCTGCCTGTACAGTCTTTTCTGAAATTCTAAAACACATTTCTAAAAACTTTTTTTATAAAGCTCTTGACAAGAAAGAATATTGGAAGTATCATTTAATAAAATATTTAATAAAACAGTTATAAAAATAAAGAAAGAAATATTACGATCAATTAAATTCATAGAATATGTAATGCCGGGCGGCTGGCTGACGGAATCTCATATTCTATGACGGGCGGTGGCCCAGGGAGGAATCACATGGCTAAGATTAAGGTAGGAGTTGCCGGCTACGGCACAATCGGTATGAGACTGGCAGACGGCGTTGCCGCACAGGAGGATATGGAGCTGGTAGGAATCGCAGACCTGAAGCCGACTCTTTCCCTGAGAGCGCTGAACGAGTCCGGCATGCCCTATGATCTGTATCTGGTAGACGGAGCAGACAAGGCAGATTTTGATGAAGCAGGCATCCCGGTAAAGGGAACATTCCAGGATCTGATCGACCAGGTAGACATCATGCTGGACAGCTCCCCCGCAGGCGTAGGAGCAGCAAACAAGGAAAAGTACTATGAGCCCAACGGTGTCAAGGCCATCTTCCAGGGCGGCGAGAAGAACAGCGTTGCAGACGTATTCTTCCACGGCTACGCGAACTATGAGAAGGGTGTAGGCAAGGATTACCTGAAGCTCACATCCTGCAACACCACTGGACTGATCCGCAGCGTGGACGCGCTGGATAAGGACTGGGGCATCGACAAGGTTGCCATCACCATCATCCGCCGCTTCGCTGACCCGGGTGACTATCACAGAGGACTGACCAACGCGCTGAAGATGGACAAGGCTCCGACGCACCAGGCAGTAGACCTGATGACCATCATGCCTCACATCGACGCGACCGGCATCCTGGTTCATACACCGGTAACTCACGGACACATCATCACCGTCGTTGCTACCGGCAAGCAGAAGATCACCAGGGAAATGGCTCTGGAGAGCTTCAAGAAGCATCCGAGGATCCGTGTGGTCCGCATCGAGGACGGATTCCTGGGCAACGCAAGCCTGTTCAAGTATGGACGCGACCTGGGACACAAGAGAGGCGACATGTATGAGATCGCCATCTGGGAGGACAGCATCGTAGAGAGCGGCGACGACATCATGTTCGCCATCAACATCCCTCAGGAGGCAGTAACCATTCCTGAGACCATGGACGGCATCCGCGCAGCGATGAAGATGCAGATGACCAGCGAAGAGGGAACGGCAGAAACCAATAAATACCTGAATATCGGCGGCTTCAAGAAGTTTGAGAAATAGAGCAGGTAAGACGGAACCGGGCAGAGAGTACGCGCTGTATTCTCTGCCTGCTTTATATACGGATTCATACAGAGATCAGGAGGACATATGATTTTCGGGATCAAGACAATAGATGACTTTGATGTAAAGGGAAAGACGGTTCTTCTCCGCTGCGACCTGAACCAGCCTGTGGATAAGGAAACGGATACCCTGAAGGACACGACCCGGATCCAGGCCAGCGTGCCCACGATCCGAGAGTTCGCAGACAAGGGCGCGAAGGTCGTGGTCATGGCGCATCAGGGCAGCGACATAGAATATAAGAATTTCTGGACCACCCGCCCCCACGCGAAAGTGCTGACGGAGCTTCTGGGCAGGGAGGTAAAATTCATAGAAGACGTCTGCGGACCGGAGGCCCAGAAAGCGATCAGGAGCCTGAAGGACGGAGAGATCCTGCTCCTGGACAACGTGCGTTTCGTGTCCGAGGAGCAGACCCTGTTTGAAAAAAAGCTGAAGCTGACGCCGCAGGAGCAGGCGGATACACTGGTCGTTCGGAAGCTGGCGCCTTTGGCAGATCTCTACGTCTGCGACGCCTTTGCCGCAGCGCACCGCGCTCAGCCCACCCTCTGCGGATTTGAGTACGTGCTCCCCTCCGCTATGGGCCGGCTGTTTGAGAAGGAATACGATGTGATCAGCGGGATCATGGCAGAGCCGGAGCGTCCCTGTGTGTTCGTCCTGGGCGGAGCCAAGATCGGCGACGCCTTCCAGATGATGGACTCCGTCCTCTCCCGGGGTATCGCGAACCACGTGCTGACCGGCGGCCTGGCGGGCAACATCATGCTGGCAGCCCAGGGCAAGGCCATCGGCGCAGGCAGTATGGCCTTCATCGAGAAGTCCAACAACGCGGAATACATCGAGACGGCGAAGGAACTGAATGCGAAATACGGGGATAAGATCATGGTGCCTGCGGACGTGGCTTATGTGGCAGAGGGCGCCCGGAAAGAGGCGAAGATCGGCGAGGTGCCGGAGGAGATCACTGCCCTTGATATCGGGAAAGAGACCATCGCGGCGTACCAGAAGACCATCCGGGAAGCGAAGACCGTATTCGTCAACGGTCCCATGGGCGTCTTTGAGGAAGATCTTACGGAGGCAGGAACAAAGGCTGTCTGGGAGGCTCTTGCGGATACACCGGCCTTTACCGTTGTAGGCGGCGGCGACAGCATCACCGCAACGAAGAAATATAAGAAGCAGGACGACATCTCCTACATCTGCACCGGCGGCGGATCCCTGATCCGTTTCCTCTCCGGCGAGGAACTGCCGGTTGTGGCAGCGCTGCGCTATGCAGCGGAGGAAAAATAACAATGAGAATTGAAGTAGGATATGGAAAAGGAACACAGGCGGCGGAGATCCCGGAGCAGAACATCCAGGCGATCCTGACGCCCAACAAGGTGGAGCACCGCACGGACGAGGAGGGGATCACCGCCGACGCGCTGAAGGAACCTATCGGCGCCGCTCCCCTTAGGACCTATGACCTGAAGGATAAGAAAATCGCGGTCATATCCAGCGATGTGAGCCGGCCCATGCCTACGTGGAAGGTCATGCCCCTCCTGCTGGATGAACTCTACGCGGCGGGAGCACAGAAGGAGAACATTACCCTGGTCTTCGGTCTGGGCAGCCACCGGGAGCAGACCGACGAAGAGAAGAAGCGTCTGGCAGGGGACCGGGCCTGGGAAGAGATCACATGTGAGGATTCCACCGCCCATGGCTTTGTTCACCTGGGCGAGACGAAGAGCGGCACCCCCGTG